>JAHIEP010000036.1 GCA_018901375.1 Nanobdellota archaeon | reverse complement strand
CCCTCAAACTTTAAAAACAAATATATGCTCCAACATACATATCACAAAATCAACCCTTCACCGCTTCAACCTTTTCTCAGCCCACCAACTATATGCCACCCCAACCACTATTAACAAAGGTATCAAATAAAAATGATTTCTAAACAAATTAAAATTAAAGAAATAAACCAAAACTAGCCACAAATCAAAAAGACCATAAACTATAACTAACGTAGTCAAAACCAATTCTTCCGCATACAAAACCCCTTCAATCTTTTCCTCTAAAAACGCCCCTATCTTCACAGCGACGAGAAATATCAACAAAAGCAAAGGAACCCCGAAAATCGCAGATTGTATTCCAAAAAAATCAGCTATCGGTTTCCAAAAAGAACTTTGAAGTCCCTGACTATTCGCAAAAATCATATCCAACGAAGCATCCAAAACAGCCAAGCCCAACAAAATTATCCACGCCCAACTTTTTGACAACACAACTTTTTTCATTTTTTAATATAAGTATAAATACTATTATAATCTCTAGTTCTAGATTTTGAAAGATACATACGAGCCTCATCTCCTATCTTCAAAATTTTTGGATCTGATAATCCATCTTTGACAAGACGTTTATCTATAATTTCAAAATTTAAACCATCTTTCGAAGTAGCAAGATAAATTCCACTCCACTCCCACCTTTTAGTTGATTTTAAATCTTCCCAAGGAGAAAACCCAGCACCGAAATACATATAATACTCATCTCCCTGTTTAATAACAGTGCTACTCCCTGCTCTCTGCATATATCTCAAAGGCTCTTGCTCATAATCAATTCTAACTCCTGTATCTAATTTCCAATCCAATCCATCTTCAGAAAAAATACTCCTAATCCTCCATACCGGCCAATTCCAATTTTCATCCTCATATCTTTCAAAATCACGAGGAGTTAATTCTCCTTCATCAAAATAAATCCGATACCCTTCATCTATTCGGATTATTTCAAAATGACCTATTGTTTTAATACCTTCTAATACTCCCTTATTCGTCTCAAGCAAATATTCCTCATTAATCTTAAAATTCAATCCGTCAGAAGAATCTGCATACATTAAAGCTTGTTCAGGTTTTCCGTCCCTCTCAATCCCTTTTTGATAATATAATCTTATATTTCCATCATCTAACATCATAGCTGCAGGCATTGCAGCAGATTCTATTCTTCTACCTTCAAACTCCCAATTTAATCCATCACAAGAATGAAAACTGAAGATACTATTCTCCTCAACCCCTTCCTCGTTACCATGAGAATAAATTCTATAACATCCATCTTTCAGTTGAATTATGTCAGGATTAGCATTATAATTATTTCCATTTTTTATTACAACTTGTTCATACCCCCATTCAGAAGAAACCGAAAAAGGCCTATACCAATTTTTCCAAACCATAAACGCAAATATTGTCAAGATTACCAACACAAATACAATTGTTGTTTTTACAATCCTCTTCATTTTAATCATCCACAACACCCGGCTCCCCAGGTCCATCATCAACCCCCCCAACGTCATCAGAAGAACCGCCATCTCCACCGCCACCATCAACCGTTCCCGAATCGACAACATTATTCCCACCATCAACAACATTCCCCCCACCATCAACAACATTACCCCCACCAGTTACAACATCTTGTCCCCCTCCATCAACTACATTATTGCCCCCTCCTCCAGCGACATCCGTTTTTACATCAGGAGTTAAACCATCATCTCCATCACCACCTCCACCCGTCACAACTCCTTGTTTATCCCCATCAACAACAACCCCACCGACACCACCAGGCCCAGTCCCCGAAGCATAAGTTATATTCTTAATCTGATTACTAACCTGATTCATCTCCTGTTTAATCTCCCAAACCTTATTTCCCATTTGCTCCCCATCCATAGTCCGATTCTCACCACCCATTTGCCCCTTATCTATTACCCATTTGTTATCAACCATCATCCATCCACTTCTAATCTCCATTAGATGCTGCTCAGAATCATTCTCAAATTTATCTATAATACCGTCAATATCTTTTCCAATAATATAATTCACCAACCCCTCCTCGTTCCTAACAACACTAATCTTCCCACACTTTTCCTCAAGAAACAAATCCCCATCAAAACATTGAGGAATTCCTTCTTTCATCGTCGGCTCTTTATTCTCAGACCTCTTTCCAACGTAATTCCCATACGCATCCCAATCACCCTTGCCCTCTTTCAAATAATCATATTGCTTACACTCGGACTTATCATTCTCATCCCAGCATTCCTCAGGAACACCGTCGGAAGGTTGTATATCGTAATCAATCATACCCTCTTTATCCCTAAACAAATTCCTTAAAAACTCAGGAACAAAACTCTCCGCAAAACTATCTCCCTTCTTCGGCTCCATAGCTTTCAATTCACCACAAGAAGTTTCATCTTCCTTATACTCACACTTAACAGCGAGGGCAACCATCTTCTCACACTTCGCCTTCTGCTCAATATCAACATTAGCCTCGCAATTACAAGTCCCGGGGTCATCTATACAACTCCGAATCTCCAACATCAACTGAACAAACATTCTCAACTGAAGATCCTTCAAATTCTTCAAATCCTTTTCAAGCCCAGGACTAGCACTATCAGGATTACACTCTTCCTCTTTTAACATCAAAGCAAAATCCTCTTTCGCAAGTTCACTACAATATTCAAAAGTCTTCTCGGTAAGCACCGCCGTCAACTGCGTTTTCTCCTCCTCCAAAAGATATTCCTCAAACTCATCCGACACCTCTTCCTCACTAATTCTATCAACAATTTCATCAACACTCACCTTAACCTCCTCGGAAGTTTTCAAAGAAACTTTTTCCCGAACAATCTGAAGCTTATCTTTCGCTCTTTCTAAATTCTTAATCGCATAATCATCTTCCTCATTCTGAAAATTATTAATAGCCGAATCCACTTCTTTCTCCCTAATCTCCAATGCTAATCTAACCTCGCTATCTCCTCTCGAAAAAACCAACTTAATATTATCAACGACCCTACTAAAACCAGAATAAGTTTGAGCCTGCTCCAAAGCCAACACCGACGGCAAAACCAATAATCCTATCAGCAAAAAAACCATCACTCCTTTTCTCATCGATGATCAAAGAAAACAGAATATAAAAAGCTATCCTCGCTAACAAAAAACCCAATAACAAAAAACCACAAACATCCACCCAAAAAAAGTCCATGTAAGTCCGTTTCAAGTCCATGTAAGTCCGTTCATAAAAAATCACTAAGCCAAGCCCATAGATAAAACAAACAAAATAAAAATCCCAATCACAACAAACTACAGGGTATTTACACAAAAAGGAATAAAGCACAAAAGCTTT
>JAHIEP010000035.1 GCA_018901375.1 Nanobdellota archaeon | reverse complement strand
CATAGCTTCCGCTAAGTTCTAATTGTTTCATTTTTTTATTAGGCGGTTCGCGCGAAGCACGACCGCAAGTTTTATTTAGTTATAGAAAGTTCCAACTATACTAATTTACAAGAAAGTAGAGACAACTTCCTACTTTCTTTAATACTTTTAGAAATATATATTTATCGTCGAGACTTGTTCAACCACACGCTCTCATCCACACTTTGAAAAGATGTAGATTTCACACTCCTATATTAATTCTTTTAAAAAATAAACCCATCCTTAAAATAAATATATCATATATATAAACATTTCTTTACTCTACTTCCACACAACCTCAACATCATCCGTCCTCTCCCTCGGTGCAATATCCACAGAATCCAAATCCCAAAAAACTCCTGTTACCTGTTGCCTATTACCTGTTGCCTGCGCCGAGCGCCACATCTTCAACCCCAAATACCCAATCATCCCCGCGTTGTCGACGAGAAGTCCCCTCTCCGGACAAAACATCTTACATCCCCTCTCCTCACACATAATCCTACACATCTCCTGCAACCGAGAATTACAAGCAACCCCGCCACCAAGCAACAACTCCGTCTTCCCCGTATGCGCCAAAGCCCTCTCCGCAGCCTCGACCAACATAGCAAAAACAACCTCCTGCATCGAATACGCAATCTTAGATTTATCAACACCCCGCTCTATCAGATTCCGAATCTTAGTCTGCAACCCCGAAAACGCAACATCCATTCCCTTAACAGAATACGGCAAATCCAACAACTCTGGCTCACCGACCACCGACCACCGACCACCGACCTCCGCGTATTCAGCAGCCATCTGCTGAATACGAGGCCCCCCCGGAAATCCAAGCCCCATATATCGAGCAACAGTATCAATAAAATTTCCAACACCCAAATCCAAAGTCTCCCCAAACACCCGATACTTCCCAGCCTCATAAGCAATCACCTGAGTATTCGCCCCAGAAACATACAACATCACCGGATCCGTAGCCCCAATCGATGACCCAATCTCCAAATGCGCAATACAATGATTCACACAAACAACCGGTATACCAAGCTCCCTCGCCTTCTTCTTAACAAACCCCATCCCCTCCAACAAACACGGCGCCAACCCCGGAGCATTCGAAAAAGCAATCGCTTCAACATCACCTTCATCAATCCCAGCCTCCTCCAAAGCCTTCAAATACAAATCCCCAGCAACCCTCTTATGATGCGCCCGAACCTCAAGAGGAATCATCCCACCCTCCTCGGTAGTATACATATCTCTAAGATTAACCAAAATTCGCCCCTCAAAATCCACAACCGCCACACCAAAAGTATGCGCCGTCGACTCAACTCCCAACATATATTTCATAAAAACCCAAACCCATCTAATTTTAAAAATCTACCCCAAAACCTATAAAACAAAATCCCCTAACTAACCCATGAAAAAGAACCACAAAATAATCATCTCAATCGCAATCCTAATCCTAATAGCAATCATAACCCTATACATCCAAACAGGATTCCTACAAGCCCAATCAATAAACAAAAGAGACCTAAGCAAATGGACCTACGACAGCGACGGAATAATAGAAAACACAAAAGAATTCACACTCCAAGGTTCAAACGAAACCTGCTGGTACCTAATTCACGGTTACACCTCAACACCAGACGAAATGACCGAACTCGCACAAACCATCAATAACGAATTCAATGAAACCGTCGTAGTCACAAGACTAAAAGGCCATTCACAAACCCCAAGTCAAATACTAAACCTCTCACTAGAAGACTGGTACAACCAAGTCGACCAAGAAACCGACACACTCAAAGAAACCTGCAACAAAATAAACATCATCGGCATATCATTCGGAGGAACCCTAGCAACAAGACTCGCAGAAGAAAAAAATCTAAACAATATATACCTCCTAGCACCATACCTAAAAACCCCATACAAATTCTACTACATCCTAAAACCAGAAACCTACCTAGAAACATTTGGACCGATAATGCACTATTCCAAAAAAACAAAAATCGCCCAAATAAATTCACCCGAAGAACTCGACAAACATATAGCATATTGGAACCTCCCATTCGAACCAGTCCTAAACTCCAAAGACTTCATAAAACAAACAAAAGAAAACCTAAACAAAATAGAAGAACCTCTCTTAATTCAACACTCTAAAAACGACAAAACCAGCGATGTAGAAACTTCCAAAACAATATTAGAAAAATCAAGCTCAAAAACAAAAGAACTAATCCTATTCGAAAAATCAAACCACATAATTATAGAAGACTATGACAAAGAAGAAATAATGCAAAACATCATAGAATTCGAAAAGAAAACAAGAAATACCTAGTCTCACATAAAATTATAAATACTCATTCTTCTTTCCTAACCCATGGCACCAGAAAAAGAAAAAACTTTCATAGATTACATAAAACTAGTCTCACCAGGAACGAGCTTAAGAAACGTCATAGACGACATACTCCGTTCCGACCT
>JAHIEP010000034.1 GCA_018901375.1 Nanobdellota archaeon | reverse complement strand
TTGATAAAGATAGTAATATTAATGCGATTAAAACTAGACTTGTTTTTTCACCTCTCATTGGTGATGATGGATTTTATTCTTTATAAATGTTCGCTTCGTTTTTAGATCGCTTCGCGTTAGATCGCTTCGCGTTAGAAGGGGAATGGGATGCGGATTTTGTTTTGGGGGTTGGGGTTGGGTTTGGGGTTTGGGGTGGGGATTGGTGTGGGTTGTGGGGTTGGGGTTTACGTTTATGTGTAAACGGAAGTGGGGGGGTGTTTGAGAGTTTGAGTGTGTCAGTGGTGAGGTGAGGTGGGTTTGAAATTGGTTGGGTACTCTGATTTTTGTTTTTGGGGTTTCTTTGGGAGTGTTTGTTAAAAAGGGGGGAAGATTTGGGCGGATTGGGCGGATGAGGGCGGATTTTGTTTTGGGGTTGGTTGGGTTTAGGAATGTTTATTAATTGGGTTGATGTTTTTTTTGTATGGTGAATAGGCGTGGGAATTTTGTTGTGGAGGAGCCGGTTACTTGGATTATTTATTTGGCGATTGTTATTGCGGTGGGGTTTGCGATTGTTCGGATTATGAATGTTTATGGTTCTTAGATCGCTTCGCGTTAGATCGCTTCGCGTTAGAAGGGGAATAGGATTAGTTTTATTAAGTTGGTTTTGTGTGTGATAGTATGAAGTACGAGGAGTTGACGGAGAGGATTATTAAGGTTTTTTATTTGGTGTATAATGAGCTTGGGTTTGGATTTCTTGAGAAAGTTTATGAGAATGCTTTGAAAATTGAATTTAGAAAGGCTGGGTTGAGTTTTGAAAACCAAGTTCCAATTAGGGTTTATTATGATGAAGAAATTGTTGGTGAGTATTTTGCTGATTTTATCGTCGAGGGGAAGGTTGTTGTTGAGGTTAAGGCTTTGGTTGAGTTTTCTGGGAAGGAAAAGGGGCAGTTGTTGAATTATTTGAGGGCGACTGATTTGGAGGTTGGATTGGTTTTGAATTTTGGTAAGGAAGCAGGGATTAAAAGAAAAGTTTTGGATAATGAATTTAAGTTGACAGGGAAAGAGATGATAAAATAATTGGGAGGGGGAATAATTGGCACGGATCTCACGGATTAACACGGATGAAGACTTTTGTTGTGGGTTGGGTTTTGTTTTGGGGAGTGTTTGTCGGGGGGGGAATAATTGGCACGGATCTCACGGATTAACACGGATGAAGACTTTTGTTGTGGGTTGGGTTTTGTTTTGGGGTGATGGGGTTAGTTTTATTAAGTTGGTTTTGTAGAATAGATTATGATGATTGGGAAAAATAAGAGGGGTATTGAGACGCCTATGTATGTTATTATTTCGTTGATATTGGGGTTGATAGTTTTGACGTTGAGTTTGTATTTTATTTTTAATGAGTATTTTAATCAGGATGAGCTGGATTGGCAGATGTGTAGGCAGAGTATTGCTTTGAGGGCGTCGTTGCCGGAGGTGGATTTGAAGGTGTTGAAGACAGATACTAAGGATGCGTTTCCTTTGAAGTGTAAGACTGAGGTTGTGAGTATAGGCAAAGGGGACCCTGATTATGTTTATGGTAAGATAAGTGAGGCGATTGCCGAGGGGTGGTATATGTTTGGCGAGGGGAAATTTAATTTTATTCATAGAGATAATTATAAGACGCAAACTGTTTGTATGGTTTTTGCGAGGATTCATTATACGGATGAATTATTGAAGGATTTCGAGAAGAAGAAGAATAAGGTTGGTGGAGCTTCGGAGGAAACCATTTTTCAGATTGTACAGAAAGTTGTAGAAGGTGTTGGCGATGAAGAGAGTATTACCGAGGATGTTTCAACTGTGGATGGCAAGAGTGTTGTGATTGGCGTGAATTTTCCTAATGGAGAAAAATGGGGACAGCAAGGATTTCTTGATTATTATAATTCTGCAAAGATAAAGGGAGATTCAACTTATAACGATTATCTTCCGATTTATTTTTATGGAGAGAAGGGTAAAAATGGGAATTTGCTTTTTGATGAGTCTGTTAATCTTATACCTGAATCTGAAAATCAGGATCATCTTTTGGTTTATCCGCTTTTTAAAACAAATGGGGTTACTCAAGGGTCTATTTGGAGTTGGCTAAGGAAGGGCTTGAATTATGTCCCTTCTATTTTTCCTGTTGCTTCGGAAAATAATATAAAAATTTTAGAGGGTCAGAAATATTTACTTATGGTCAATTCTAAGAATATAGATAAAATCGGGTGTGATAAATTTTTGACGATACCGGCTTAAAATGGCGAGGAGAATAAATAAGCGCGGGGGGCTTTTGAATCAGGTGATTGTTCATGTAGTTTTGATTGGAATTATTCTTGGGTTGTTTTTGTTTGCGACGGCGGGGAAGATAAATGCGAGGGGGGTTCGGCAGCAGGTTTTGGAAAAGGAGATTGCGTTGTTGATTGATGTTGCGGTGCCTGGGATGAGTTTTGAGATTTCTAAGGAGAATAGGGATGGGTTGGTTTCGGAGGTTGAGTTGTCTCGGGGGAATATTTTTATTACCGTCGATGGATTGAGGTCGGCGAAGGGGTATCCTTATTTTAGTAAGTATGCTGTTAGCGTCGAGGAAGAAGATGATAAATTTATTGTGAGGATTAGATGAGCAATACTTTGCGGTTGCCGGTTGCCGGTTGCCGGTTGCCGGTTTTAGGGAAGAGAGGGGCGTTGGGGGAGTGGGTTGTTACGCTTTATCGTTTGTTGGTTGTTAGTTTTGTTGCGTTTATAATCTTGGGAGTGTCTTCGGTTTTTTATGCGCATTATATTGACGTGAGAGATGCGGAGGCGGTGGTTATGACTAGGCAGGTTGTTGATTGCGTTGCGCCTTTTGGGATTGTTGATATGGGTGTTTTTTCTGGCGACGATAAAAAAGGGATTCTTTCTTATTGTGGATTTGACGACGCTGAGGTTGGGAGATTTTTTGTGAGGGTTGTGGTTTTAGAGGCGTTGCCTTTAGAGAGGACTTCGTCCTCATTAGAGCCTTCGGCTTTAGAGATGAAAAAGGTTGGGGAGA
>JAHIEP010000033.1 GCA_018901375.1 Nanobdellota archaeon | reverse complement strand
TTATGAGAAATTTTGGAAATACGACGAGGGACTTGCGACCTTTATGGATTATTATTCTTGTAATCGTCTTGGCTGGCTTGAAAATATGAAAAATAAAACTAAGTATCCTTCGGCTAGACTTTATTATACTTATGCGATTAAATTTAGGGACTTGCTTCGGGATAAAAAAAATCCGAAAGAAAGGAACAGGGTATTTATTGATTTGAAGAAGAAATTAATTAATCACTAGTTTTGATTAGGTTTTTATAGTTTGAGTGAGTTGGATTGATAGGAGGTTTGGGCGAATGAAAAATATAATAAAAAAAGGAAAAGAACTTTCTAAGACAGAGATAAAATTGATGGTTGATTCTCGCCTGAAAGAATACGGGGAGAATGACAAGGATTTTGAGAGTGGAGAGAATCAAAGTGTTTTCTTTTTTGTGAAGGATAGTGGGAAGGTTGTTTCGTTTGGGATGTTGAAGCCAGTTAAAATAACTTATCTTGGGAAGGTGTATAATATTTTAGGAATTGGGAATATCATGTCGGTTGTTAATGGGAAGGGGTATGGGAAGATTTTGATTGGGGAGATGATTGAGTATTTGAAGAAGAAGGGTAAGACGGGGCTTGGTTTTTCTGGTGAGAGTAATGAATTGTTTTATGAGAAAGCTGGGCTGAAGGTTAGAAAGAAATTTTCGCAGAGGTTTGCTTTGAGGAATCCTTGGAATGGAAAGTTGTTGTTTGATGATGAGAATTGTGCGGCGATATATCATGAGGGAGATGATAGATTGATTTCTAAGATGTTGAAAGGGAAGGGTGTTGGGACTTATTGGATTGCTGGGATGAGAGATCCTCATTGGTGATTTTGATTAGGTTTTTATAGTTTGGATTTGTCGAGGTTATGATGGAGAGGTTCTACTTATGAGACAATATGAGATAGATAATGAGGTTGTATTTGGGATGAGTTATAAAAAAATGACTCTCGGGGATTTGAAAAAATTTGAAATTAATCCCACTGTTGAAATGAATGTATTGCGACATTTTGGGAAAGTTGATTCTGAATATTTGAAGACTCTTGTTGGGGAAGAATATTCTTATTTTAACCATAAGAATAAGAGAGTAATTAAATCTGTGATTTCTTTGAAGGATATTAAGGCTGCTTTGAA
Source organism: Nanobdellota archaeon (assembly GCA_018901375.1). Lineage (GTDB taxonomy): Archaea > Nanobdellota > Nanobdellia > Pacearchaeales > GW2011-AR1 > JAGVXH01. The sequence continues at coordinate 3,514 of JAHIEP010000033.1, read as the reverse complement.
TACAAAGGGGACGAAGTTTTTTGATAATGTTAAGGGAATTGAGAATCCCAGGAAATTGTTGGCCTTGATTAAGAGACAGCTTGAGAAGAAGATACATGATAAAAATATTGGTTGGGTTTATAGGAATGGTAAGAAAGTGGCTAGGTTTTCATTTGAGTATAAGAATTTTGTTGGAGAAGAAGATTTGGTTTTGCTTTCAAGTTTGAGTGAGGCGGAAGGAGCGAGGGTGAAGAAAGTGACTAGGGGTCGTTCTGCTGAGCGGTTGTCTACTGTTAATGTTATTGAGGGAATGGAGAAAAATAAGACAAAGATTATTAGTGTTAAAATAGTTGAGATGAAAGAATTTCCTTTTTATTCTATCACGTCTTATCCTCGGGGTAATGGTATGGATTCTGGGAATAATTACGGGGCGAAGGATAAGGATGAATATAGTCGGAGATATTGGGATGATCATGTTTTTTTGAGTTAGGTTTTTATAGTTCTTCTCTTTTGACTTGGAATGGCGAATATGATTTTGTTTGAGACTAGATTTTGGAGGGTTGTGTTGAATCGGGACCAGGCTTATTTGGGGAGGTGTGCTGTGGTTTTGAAGCGTGAGTGTTCGAGTTTGTCTTTGGTTAGGGAGGCAGAGATGGTGGATTTTTTGAAGGTTGTTAAAAAGATTGAGAAGAAAATTAAGAAGGTTTTTGGGGTGGAGATTTTTAATTGGAGTTGTTTGATGAATAATTCTTGTAAGGATAATGACGAGGTTGTGCAGGTTCATTGGCATGTTCGGCCTCGGTATCGGGAGGCTGTTGTGGTTGGTGGGAAGAAATTTGTTGATAAAGAGTTTGGGCATCATTATGATAATTGGCGTCGGGAGATTGTGGGTGATAAGGTTTTGGGGGAGATTGTTGGGAGGTTGGGATGGAATTAAGAAAAGCGAAGGTAGAAGATAAAGAAGAATTGATTAGAGTGATTCAATTGGCGGATGAGCGTAGTGGGGAGGTTGCGAGAAAGAAAGTTGATAAGTTTATTGAGTCTGATAAGGGATTTTTTATTTTGGCTTGTGATGGTGAGAAAATTGTTGGGTATTTGTTGTTTGGGATTTACGATGAGGAAGAGGGAGTTGAGAAGTTTATTGATTTAGAAAATTATGCCTCGGTTTTGTGGATTGCGATTTTGCCGGAGTATCGGAAGACGGGGCTTGGGTCGAGGTTGTTGGATGAGGCGGAGAAATATGCTGAGGAGTTTGGGAAGAAGGGAGTTTGGTTGGGGTGTAGGGAGGGTGTTTTGGAGTTTTATGGGAAGAATGGTTATGAGAATGTTGGGAATTTTTTGAGGAAAACGTCGTCGGGGAGGATGAAGCCTTATTATGTGATGGTTAAAGAGGTTGGGATGGTGAAAATTAAATATTTGAAAAGTGTTATTGAAAGTTTGAATCCTAAGTTATTTGGAGTAGATGAAGTTAAGATTGGTTTTTTTAAGAAGTTGGGAGTTGGCGAGGGAAATGTTAATTATGTTTTTAAGATTGGAGATAAGAAATATATTTGTAGAATGAATATTGATAAAGGAATGCCTGGGAAATCTAGAACTGAGTTTAAGTCATTGAAAGCCGTTGAAGGTTTGGGAATTGCTCCGAAGGTTTATTATTGTCATCCAAGAAGCAAAATATTTCCACTAGGATTTATTATTCTTGAATATATAGAGGGCAAGGCGTTTTATTGTAGGAAGAGAAGTTATACTACTGGGCAAATTAAGCAGATAGCTAGAGTTCTTGGAGAATTGCATTCTGTAAAAGTTAGAGGGTTTTCTAAAGAAGATTATTCTTATGAGCATTATCTTAAGCAGGGGAGGGATTATAATAGAATTATCAATAAGCGTAGTGATAAGTTAAAGAGAGAGCTTGGAGAGATTAATAAAAAAGTTGAGGAGTTTTTGTCTGGGGAAGAGAGGCATAAGTTTAGTTTGATTCATGGAGATGTTTGTCCACAGAATATCGTTGAGGCTAGAGATGGATTGAAGTTGATTGATTGGGAGTCTTTGCAGTATTCTGATCCTGCGAAAGATGTTGCGAATATTCTTATTGATGTTGAATTGAAGGGAAAGGATTTGGCTTTGTTTTTGAAAGAGTATGGTAAGGTGCGAAATGATTCTGGGATTTTTGAGAGGGCGAAAATTTATGCGGTTTTATTTCGGTATAATTATTTTCTATGGGAAATAACTCGTTCTTTTGAGATTGCAAATAAGGAGTTACCGGAGGAGTATTTGAATAAGACTAGTGCTTTGAGTCATATCCATGAGGCGAAGTTTCAATATAAACATTTGAGAGAGTTGATTGATGTGCCTAAGATAAATATTGATAGTTTGTTTGAGGGAGTATTATGAAATATAAGAGGATTTTGATTTTTGGAGGACCGGGAACTGGAAAGAATTGGTTTGGTGAGAGGTTGGCTGAGAAGATTGGCTATAAGTTTTTTGATACGGATGATATTGCTTGGAAGAAGCGGTTCACGGTTCAGAGGAGTTGGGAGGAGAAGGCTTTGATGTTGAAGAAAGTTGCGAAGAAAGATAAGTGGATAATTGGGACGGGGGCTACTTCTTATGTTGAGCCGGCGGTGAAGAGGGCGGATTTAATTGTTGTACTTGATATTGGTTTTTTTCGTTCGACTTATAGGATTGTTAGGAGGCATATTAAGAAGACTCGGAGCGGGGAGGAGAAGACCTTGAGTGGGCCGATTAAACTTGCTTATCTTAATTATTTGCATCATAGGGCGAGGAGGAAGAAGGGAGATGTTTTTTTGGAGGGGCTGATGTTGAAATATCCGAAGAAGGTTGTGGTTATGACGCAGAGGGAGAAGAGGGAGTTTTTGGAGGGGGTTTGGGGAGAGGGATTTTAGTGGTACCTGCTTACATGTGTTGGGGTTTTGATTTTGGGGGTGGTTGTTGTGGGGGTGAGGTGGGAGTCAACTACGAAATTTTGGTCGCGGATACGTGCGGATACTCAGTGTTTGAGTGTTTGAGTTGACTTGGCTTAGTGATTTTTTTACAACGGATGAAAACGGAATTTAATGGATGAAAACGGAGGTTTTTGGTTGGGTTGTTTGGATTGCTGTTTTGTGGGTGCCTGCTTATAGGGGTGGGGTTTTGATTTTGGGTTGGTTTTTTTGGGGTGGGGGGAAGTTTTAGCCACGGACTTTCATGGGCTGGGAGGGGGAAGTTTTAGCTACGGACTTGCACGGTACCCTCACTAATTTAATTATTTAATTTGGTTGGGGCATGCTAACTCTCGCGGACACGGGATGGGGGAATTGGAGTATGGGGTTTTGTTTTGGGGTGTTGGTGGGTTTGTGTTTTCGTGAGAGTGTGGTTGTTTGGGTTGTAAGTGGGTACGGTTTTTGGTTAACTTTATATATATTTGAGTTGTTGATTATGGATGAGAATTAAGAGGAGTTTTGGAATTGCTTTATTTTTAATTGGATTATTTTTGGGGTTCGTTGAAACTTTGTCGGTTACGGGTGCAGTTGTTGGAGCG
>JAHIEP010000032.1 GCA_018901375.1 Nanobdellota archaeon | reverse complement strand
TTTATTTTTGATTTGTTAGAGCTTCTAATTCTGTAGTTGATCTTCTGAGGGGTAGATATACAGTTCTTCTGGAGGCTTGGTATTTTTCATAAAATTTTTCAAATTCTTCTTGTGTCAGTAGGCTACAGTTTCCGTTTTTTAATCCTCTCTTTGTATATGCAGAGTTAATACTTGTTGTATATCCGTCTATTTCGCAAGGTTGAATTCTTCCATGATCTCTCTTGTCAATTTTGTTTCCTTCTTCTAAAATTATTACTTCTTTTGGAGTATCTTCTCTATTGTTCCTTATGACTAAAGATATTGCTAATCCATTATCTATTCTTGGTAATTTTGTTATGTGTTCTTGTGCCCCTCTTTCTTGATTAAAAACTTTATTGCATAAAGAGCAAGAGTATGTTTTTATAATTTTTGCGTTTTCCATTTTATTCTAATTGGTTTTCTTTTTCTAAGTCTTCTTTTTGTTGGCGCTCTTCTTCGAGCATTCGGTTTCTTATTTCGCCGATTTTTTCTAGGATTCGTTTTGCTTTTTCTGGGGATTCTCTGGCGGTGTTTAGGATATATAGAATTTTTCTTAGAATGTCATCGTAGGATTCTCTTTTATGTTCTCGGAGTTTTTCGATACGAAGTTTTGTTTCCTCTAGGAGTTTTATCGTCGTGATTTTTTCAGAGGGGTCTTTTTTCTTTGCCATTTTATTTATTACTGTCCTTTGAGACAAAATGTATACGAAAGTATACTTTTTAAGCTTTTTCGTCTCTCTGGAATTACAACAATAGTAAGGTTTAAATAGGTTTCGAAGTTTGGATAATTAACTAAATTCAAAATGAAAAATATGAAAAGAAATATATTTTTGGTTCCTTTTGTCGCAGTTCTAGCTTTGATGATTGTCGGGTTCGCTTCGGCGAGTTTGGCTAATAGTGTTCATGTAGAATTTAACGGACAGGAAATTGGTCTTAACGATGACCTTACTAGTTTTGCTGGTGACGTTGTTCCTGTTAGGGTTACTTTTACTGCTGGTGAAGATTCAAAGGATGTAAAGATTGAAGTAAGTATTTATGACGGTCGAGATGATGTTGCGGCTTCTACTGAGAGGTTCAATACTGTTGCTGGTAAGACATATACTAAGCTTTTATCTTTAAGGCTACCAAATGATTTCGACTCAGAGTTGAACGAAATGACTCTTAGTGTTGATATCTACGATGCTGACCATAATACTAATGATTACAGTGAAGATTACAAGTTAAGTATGCAGAGAGAATCGTATACTTTGAAAATCTTGTCTGTTGACTACTCTTCTAAAGTTTCAGCTGGTAACGTTTTTCCTGTTTCTGTTGTTGTAAAAAACATGGGATACAATAGGATGGACGATACTTATGTTGTTGTTTCGATTCCTGGCTTGGGCGTTTCTGCTCGAGGTTATGTTGGGGATTTGATTCCTTTGGAAGATTATTCAAACTACGATGACGAAGAAGACTCTATGTTTCAAACGGTATACTTGAAAGTTCCTGCTGGTGTGGACGAAGGTGTTTACGAGTTGAAAGTTGAAGTTTACAACGATGAATCTAGTTCTTCGGTTACGAAGTTGATTAGTGTTAGTGGGTCTGAATCGAGTATGGTTTTAGCTGCTATAAAGAACCAGGATTTAAGGGCTGGGGAAACGGTAACATATGATTTGGTTATTGTTAACTCTGCGGATGATATAAAAGTTTTTGATATAAAAACTGTTTCTGGAGATGTTTTGAGTGTGTCGGTTCCTTCGGTAATTACAGTTGGACCAGATGCTAGCGAGACGGTATCTATAACAGTTAAGGCAGATGAAGATGCTGCTATCGGAACTTATACGTTTTCTGTAGATGTCGACGGTAAACAGACTGTTTTTGGCGCTAATGTTGTTGGTGGTTCTGCCTCGACTTCTGGAGTTGCTTTAACAGTAATCCTTGTGATTGTCTTTGTTGTTCTTCTAATTGTTTTGGCTGTTCTTCTTACGAAGAAAGAAAAACCAATGGAAGAAGTTGAAACTAGCTATTATTAATCCGATTAATTTTTTTATTTTTTTATTTTTGAATTGTAAGAAACCTAGGTTTCTTACCAACTTCCTGTTTTGGGGGAGGTTCTAAATTTTTTTATTGTGTCGGGAGACTAGCTCCATTTTAAATTTAATGGAGCAGGGTGTTAGTGCTTTAGTGTGTTAGTGCTTGGTTGGCTGTTGAGTAAGGGTTGGGAAAAAGATTTATAGGGAGAATGGTAAAGTAGAATATGGGAAAAGAATATACGGAGGCGGAAATGGAAAGGTTAGCTCGTTATGAATCTTATTGTGATTTGATTGATGTTATAGTTACTTCTAGTAAATGTAGGAGAGTGTGTGCTCCGAGTCTTGAAGAAACGGAAGAGGTGTGGGATTATTCGAGAGCTTGTGTTACATATGTGGTGTTTGATTTGGATGCTACTCGTCGAGATAATGATTGTTTGAGGAAGATTTTGAAGTTAAAAAATGAGGAGAATGCGAGATTGAAAGAAGAGTTGAGGAGACGTTAGATTTTCAAGGAGATTGTTTTTGATATGTTTTTTTGTATGCTTATTTCGTAGAGGTTTGAGGCTTCGGAGATTAGGGTTGTAAGAACCAAGGTTCTTACCAACTCCTGCTGTTGTAGTGTGGTTATACTTTTAGGCTTATAATTTTTGACATATTTTCTTGCATTGAGACTCCGTAGAGATTTGAGGCTTCGGAGATTAGGGTTGTAAGAACCAAGGTTCTTACCAACTCCTGCTGTTGTAGTGTGGTTATACTTTTAGGCTTATAATTTTTGACATATTTTCTTGCATTGAGACTCCG
>JAHIEP010000031.1 GCA_018901375.1 Nanobdellota archaeon | reverse complement strand
GAGCGACAAGCGTGTTTTCTGTAGCGTAGCGAAGAAAACCACATTCCGTCTAACAACCACTCCCAAAACATCTAATCTCTATTATCTATTATCTAGCTCGCCCCCTCGTGGCATTACCAAATTAGGAATGTGAGCGACAAGCGTGTTTTCTGTAGCGTAGCGAAGAAAACCACATTCCGTCTAACAACCACTCCCAAAACATCTAATCTCTATTATCTATTATCTAGCTCGCCCCCTCGTGGCATTACCAGACTTTTTGTTTAGCGCCAGCGACCTTTCAGATGAAGCGAACGCGCTGAAAGGTAAACAAAAAACAAGCAGCCAAGTCACCGACACCCCGACTACCGAACACCGAACCCCGAGGAAATCTTCGATTTCCTACCGTCCCCAACAATCCGTACACAACTTATCCAACGGCTTCCCAATCGCACTCTCCAAATCCTCAAACGTAGCATACTCCAAACTATCAAGCCCCCGAGTTCGACGAATCTCATCAAGCGACATCGTCCGAGCAATGCACTGCTCATCCTGTTTAATCGCCTTCCCATAATCACACTTAGCCATCAACGGCGGACAAGCAATCCGAGCATGAACCTCCTTAGCCCCATTCTCACGAAGCCGCCCCGTCTGCCTCCTTGTCTGATTACCTTTAACAATAGAATCATCCACAACAATAATCCTATTCCCCTCAATCACCGCTCTAACCGGAATCAATTTCTCATCCGCAACAGCATTCTGCTCCTCAAGAGTATTAGGCGTAAAGCTCCTCCCACAATAATCAAACTTAGCAAAAACCTCATTATAAGGAATCCCCGACGCTGCCGAATATCCCTCCGCATGATTCCTACCAGAATTAGGAACAGGAGAAACTACATCAGCATCAACCGGATAACGCTTAGCCAAACCTCCACCAATCGCATTCCGAGCCAACTTAACACTCCGCCCATCAATCACCGACGCTGGATGTGCCGTATAAACCCATTCAAAAGTCCCAAAAATTTCATCAACATCAAATTGCCGAACACTCTCAATTCCCCCATCCCCCAAATAAACAACCTCCCCTGGTTTAACGTCTCTAAAGATATCGAACCCAGTATTAATAAACGAAACACTCTCCGAAGAAACCGCATAAGCCCCATCCTTCCCTCCCAAAATCAAAGGCTTCCGTCCCCATCCCCTCGCAGCATAAACTCCTCCCCGAGTCAAAGCAACAATAGAAAAATCCCCCTTAACATCATTAAACAAATTCTCAATCCCCTTATCAAAACTAGACTCCTTCGCAATCATCTTAGAAATCAAAACCGCATCACTAACTTCCTCCGGATTATGATACCCCGAAAAACTAGCTCCTCGCTTAAGCATCCCACTCAATAGCTCATCATGATTAGCAATATTCCCATCAAAACACAAAAGCATCTCCCCGTTTTTCGAATACTCAGAAACCGGCTCACGACTTCCAGTCACACAACCAATTGCATAATTACCAGAAATCTCTTCCAATTTCCTATTATCAAAATTCTCCCGAAACAATCCCTTATGCGGAGAACTATCCAATCTATCGTCGCTGTTCTTCCAAGCCATCCCACAATAACTCTCCGCCCGATTCTGCAAATAAAAAGCCCCCTTAGAAACATCCCCAATACAATCCTCCTTCGACACCACCCCAAATATCCCTGACATAACTAAAAAAACAAAAATACCTTTTTAAGTTCATAACCTACTCAAAGAGATAGCTACTTCTTAAAAATCTTAAACAAAGCCATCAAAAGAAATCCGACACCAAGTCCACCAAGAACTCCAGTAGGAATCTGTCCATAAACAAACCCAAAAGCCAGACCAATAAAAAGTCCAGCCGGAACAAAAATCCCAGCGTTGTCTTCCCTCTTTTTCTTCACCACTTTTTTTATAACCTTCTTCACCATACCTCAAAAAATAAAAACAGATATATAAATATTTCTAAAAAAGGTACCTGCTTACAAGGTCTCGAAATATTGAAATTTTATTAACGAGGAATAAAATAGTTGATTGTGCGTCATCTTTCGATAAAACTTTTTGTCGTCGATAAAATTTTCAACTTACAAAACTCTACAAACCTCAAAACAATTC
>JAHIEP010000030.1 GCA_018901375.1 Nanobdellota archaeon | reverse complement strand
GTGGGGATAAATTGATTTTTTTGATTGATGGAAAATATCGGATTTTGACGATTTCTAGGATTGGAGAGTTTTTGAAATCGGTTAGGGATGGGATTGATTGTTTCTCGAAATATCGACATGTATAAAAAGGTGGGATGTGTTGTTATTTTTACTCTGTGGGTACAATTATGATTGAAGAAACATTAGAAATGTATCATACACTCATTTGTTCGGGAGAATGAAAAATGATTGAGGAAATTATTAAGGAAAAGACTAGTGCGGACCATTTGCTTTATGTTAGTTTGAAGTATACGAAAACCTGTGATGTTATTTTGAATTTGTTAGCGAGATGGAAAAGTTTGATTGAAATTAGTTTTGACGCTATTTTGGAGAAGCGAGTTGAGGACGGGAAGTTGGATGCGATGCATACTAATCCGAAACAGAGAATTGAATTTGTGAGGAAATATTTTAAGAAGGATGAGGCTATTCAGAATGTTATTCCGTTGTATATTTTTTTCAAGAGAGTTCCGGATTTGAGTAAGACTAGAAGTGGGGAGTTTAGGAAGAATGTTAATTTGAAAATTGTCGAGGCTGGCGGGGTTACTGATATTAATATGGAGAAATTGGGTGAATATTATGAGATTGTCGAGAAGTTCATTAGCGAAGTTAAAAAAATTCTTGGGAATTGATTTGAATAAAGCTTATAAACCGATTTTTTCTGATAGTTACACGTTTGTTTAGATAGTGTTCAGGGAACACCGTTAACGCAAAGAATAAAATAATGGCTAGGATAATTGTTATAAATTCGGGGAAAGGTGGAGTCGGTAAGACTACTACTGCTATAAATCTTGGGGCGTCTTTGAATAAGTTAAATAGGGAGGTTATTATTGTCGATGCTAATTTGAATACGCCGAATATTGGTTTACAGTTGGGGGCGCCGATTGTTCCGATAACTTTGAATCATGTTTTGAAAGGGAAGGCTGAGATTTCGGAGGCGATTTATGAGCACGCTTCTGGGACTAAGATTGTTCCGTCGTCTTTGTCTATTAAGGAATTGACGAAGTTTAATACTAAGAAAATTCCGGAGATTGCTCGGGAGTTGGCGACGATGTGTGATTATGTTATTATTGATTCTGCTGCTGGATTTGGGGATGAAGTTATCGCGGTTGTCGAGGCGGCTGATGAGATTATTATTGTGACCAATCCTGAGATGCCGGCGGTGACTGATGCTTTGAAGGCGGTTAAGGTTGCGAGGAGCATGGGGAAGGAAATTAATGGGGTGATTGTTACTCGGCATAATAATGCTAAATATGAGATGCCGTTGAGTTCTATTAAGTCGATGTTGGAGGCGCAGATTATTGGAGTTATTCCTGAGGACAAGGCGGTTAAGGAGGCTTTGAATATGAGGGACGCGGTTTGTCATACACATCCTCGGTCTAGGGTTTCGAGGAAGTATTATGAGATTGCTTGTAAGGTTGATGGGCGAAAAGTTGTTGTGCCACGAGGGTTTCTTTCTAGGTTGATGGGGAATTGAAGAGAAGATTCTCTTCTCAGGGAATAGAAATTAGATTATAGGGAATAGGAACTTGGCTATTTGAGAATATGCTTTTTATCTGAAGATGAAAATGATATTTTTGGTATGTAACTTATGAGTTAATTAAAAGGAACACGGACGAGGCACGGAAGGACACGGATAACACGGAAGAGAAAATTGTTGTGTAGTTTATCCTACGATGCTTCCTGGGGAGATTTCTTGGTCGGGGGAGATTAGGGAGACTGTTTTGTGGTCTTTGCTTGAGGCGGCTAGGAGCATTCCTTTGGATTCTATTCCTTTGAGTTTTCTTGGGGCGAGGTTTGCTACTATGATTATTGATTTGTTTTTTAGGTCTTCTTTATTATAGAATTCTTTTATGCCGGCGCAGATTGTTCGTGGTTCTGGTGTACCGTCGTCTAGGGTTAGTTTGTAGAGTTTGTCGGCTCCATCTATGTCTTCGGCTTCTTTTATCTTTGCGACTTGTAGTTTTACTTTTGTGAAGTCTTCGAATTGTATTTGAGTTACGTTTTCCATTGTTTTGTTTGGGATTTCTTCTTTAATAGTTTTTTGTTCGCCCTCAATTTTTTCGAATAGGATTGGGGCTTTTTTTATTTTGTCTGTGTTGAATATCTTTTGGATTTTTTGGGCTGACTCTGGGATGAAGGGTTCTAGGAGTTTTGTGATTTCTCGGATTGCTTCGACTAGTTGGTAGAGGACTTTTTTGTCGTGGGTTTCCCATGGTTTTTTGGATTGGACGAATTCGTTGCAGGCGTCGATAAATGCGAAG
>JAHIEP010000029.1 GCA_018901375.1 Nanobdellota archaeon | reverse complement strand
ATTTCTATTGACGAGGCAAGGAGAAGGTTAAATGAAAAATGGCCAGAGAAACATTAAAAATGTATCACTGTCCATTTTTTGGGAGATTAAAGAATGGCTAAGGTTGAAATAGCTAGTTCTTTGTTTTTAGAGATACAGAAAAAGTTTGGCGGGGAGGCTCATAGAATTGTTGATTTATTGGAGACTCTTGAGGAAAATCCTTGGAAGGGGAAGGAATTGTGTATCGTAGGGGGAGTTGTTATTAAGGAGATTCGATATAAGAATTTTAGGTTTTATTTTTTTACTGATGGGCATAAGCTGAAGTGTTTGGATTCTAGTGAGTTGATCGATTTATTGATTAGATTTGTTAGGATGAGTGATAAGAATGGTCAGCAGAAGACGATTGAGGAAATTAAGAATTTGTTGAAGGTGATTGGGGTTTCGGGATTTTTGTAGAGAGGAGGAGATAGGAGATAGGGGATAGGGACGACGACGGGGCAGAGGCCATTTTGGGAATCTTCGATTCTCATATTTACTGGGCGTCGCGGTTGGAATTAATTAGATAAAAGGTTAAACTTAAAACTCTAAACTTATTCTTTATTTTATGAAATTAGCGATTGTGCATAAGGAGAAATGTAAGCTGACTGTGTGTGGGTATGAGTGTAAGAAGTATTATCCGGTTGAGAAGAAGGAAATTTTTAGAAAGAAGTAAGTTTAAATATATGATTTGTTTTTTGTTGTTATGGCTGATAGCGACGAAGAAGTTGAGAAGTGGATTAATAAGGCGGACGGTGATTTGAGGACTGCTAAATATAATCTTGAGGGAGAGATGCTTGATGCTGCAATTTTTTATTCTCAGCAATCTGCAGAGAAAGCATTTAAGGCATTGTTGATAAAGAAGACTAGTTCTTTTCCTTGGATTCATGATTTGAAAAAGCTTGCTGAATTGGTAGAGGCTCCTGACAATATAATAGAACTTTGTTCTAATGTAAATCCTGTTTATATTATTTCAAGATATCCTAATGTAGATGGGGAGTACTCTAAGGAAGATGCAGAGGAAATAATTAGATTTGCCGAGGAGGTTTTGGAATGGATAAAAGAAAAGTTGAGTTGATTAGGGAATTAAAAATATTTAAGAAAAAGATTTCAAAAAAGTATAAGATAGACAAATTTATTTTGTTTGGGTCGAGGGCAAATGGCGAGGTTCATAAAGATAGCGACGTGGATTTGATTGTTGTGTCGAAGAGTTTTGATGGTGTGAGTGTTTTGAAGAGGGCTCCGGATATTCATATGCAATGGGATTTGGATTATGCTGTTGATTTTGTTTGTTATACTCCGAAGGAATTTGATAAGTTGAGGAAGCGGGTTAGTATTGTTTCTGAGGCTTTGAAGAATGGGGTTGAGATTTAATTAGGTTTATATAATTTGGAGGTTGGTTTTGTGTATGTTGTATAAGGAAATTACCGAGAAAGTGATTGGGGTTTTTTATGAGGTTTATCGGATACTTGGGCCTGGGTTTTTGGAAGCGGTTTATGAGGAGGCTATGGTTATTGAGTTTCGAAGGCGGGGTATTAAGTTTGGAAGGCAGGTTGGAATTAGTGTTTGTTATAAGGATGAGAGGTGCAAGGATTATTTTGTTGACTTTTTGGTCGAGGGAGAGGTTGTTGTTGAGATTAAAGCTAAGAAGTCTTTGGAGGGTTTTGATGAGGCTCAGTTGATAAATTATTTGTCCCCAAGGGATGACTCTGGTGAGCCTAATGGGACTGGGAAGAAGGTTGGGTTGTTGGTTAACTTTGGCGGGGAGGATATTGAGTTTAAGAGAATGGTTTATAGGTGAGTAATTTATTGTATATAATCTTTATAGAAGGTTGGTTTTGGCTTAGTGATTTTGGGGCTTGGGATTTTCGCGGATTGGTTGGATTTTTGCGGATTTTTTTTGGGTTTTGTTTTGTGACTTGTTGAGTTGTTGAAAAGGGGTGGTGGTTGTTTTGGGGTTGGGTGACTTGGCTTAGTGATTTTGGGGCTTGGGGTTTTCGCGGATTGGTTGGATTTTCGCGGATACGACTGGGAATTGTTTTGTAACTTGTTGAGTTGTT
>JAHIEP010000028.1 GCA_018901375.1 Nanobdellota archaeon | reverse complement strand
CTACTGGGATTTCTAGAGTTTGTGCTAGTGCGAATCCTGAGATGAGTGTTGTTGGGGGGAATGAGGTTTATTGTAAGCCGTCTAAAGGAGATGCTGGTTGTGCTAAAGGATATACGTGTCGGGGTTTCGGTGATGGGGGTTCCGGGGTTTCGGAAGTTGAGATTGATGGTGGGATTTGTAAGGATGCTAATGGGAATAGTCAGGTGAGTCAGGGACGGTGGGTTGATGTTGGATTTTGCGATAGCGATTTGGTGAGGTGTTGGTTGGATAGGACGAGTGTTGAGGGGAATTTGAAGGAGTATATGGCGGTTCAGAATTTGAGTAGTGTTAATAGTTTGGTTTTGGGGAGTCAGGATTTTAAGGAGTTGGATGAGGTGTATAAGAATGTGCGGGAGAAGTTGAATGGGCTTCGACAGGATGTTAAGGAGCTTGGCGGGGTCGGTAGTCGGTGGTCGGTGGTCGGTGGTCGGGAGAAGTTGGTTGAGATTGTTAAGGGGTTGGATGAGGTTGCTGGGGTTGGGGACGAGGCGGGGCAGGGGGCTAATGTTGATAAGGCGGAGGCGTTGGCTTTGAAGGCGTCGGCTTATATGGCGATGGTGGAGTTGTTGATTGAGAATCCTGAGAATGCTGAGGTTGTGAGTGAGGGGGCGAGGGGGAGACCGGAAGGCTCGGGTGCGGTGGATGTCTCAGCGTTGCTGGATGGCTCGTCGACGGGGTCGACGGAGGGGGCGGGGGTGGAGAAAATAAAATGGGGTGATTTGGTTAGTGAAGATTATGCAAAAAGTTCTTCTAATGGACTTTTTATAAGGTTGGAAAAAAGCGATAAATGGAATCCTGTTTCTGGAGCTTTTGATTTAGAAAATCAAAAAGTTGTTATTATTGTAAGTGGAAATAAAGAGACATATTTTGTTTCTAGAGATGAGTCTGGTAAAATTATTTTTTCTAAGCAAGAATAAATAAATGAGGGAAGAAACTTTTTTTAAAAGTATCATACTTCGTTTGCTAAAGCTCATGAGGGAAGGAGGATTCGAATTCCCGTGGGTATGAGCTATTGCGTGTCTCATGAATGAATTTGAAATTTGAACAATAGTTCATTGTATTTTTTGTCGTGGAAAGGTTTATAAATAGTATTACTATTATTAGTTTATGATAAATTTTAGTGAGGTTAAAATTATGTATGTAAATAGGGATTTGGAGCAAAAGTTGAAGAAGTATATGGGGGCGAAGGAGATTTTGGCTGTAGTTGGTGCCAGGCAGTGTGGTAAGACGACTTTGGTTAGGGAAGTGTTTGATGGTATTAAAAGTGGGAAGAAGAAATTTATTACGTTTGAGGATAGGAGTGTTTTGGAGATGTTTACCGAGGATATAGATTTGTTTATTGATAAATATGTTAAGGGATTTAATTATTTATTTATTGATGAATTTCAGTATGCTAAGGAGGGAGGGAAGTTGTTGAAGTTTATTTATGATACGGAGAAGGTGAAGATTGTTATTACGGGTTCTAGTGCTGTGGATTTATCTATTCATAGTATTAAGTTTTTAGTTGGGAGGATTTTTGTTTTTGAGCTTTATCCGTTTTCTTTTAAGGAGTTCTTGAGATATAAGGATGAAAGGGTTTATGGGGTTTTTAAGAAAGGTAAATATTCTAAGGAGATGATTGATATGATAAATAAATATTATGATGAATTTGTAATTTATGGAGGGTATCCTAGGGTGGTTGTTTCTAAGGATAATGAGGAAAGGAAGGAGGTTTTGAAGAATATTTATAATACTTATTTTTTGAAAGAGATAAAGGAAATTTTGCAGTTGAGTGATGATTATAAGCTTTCTAAGCTGATTAAGGTTTTGGCTTTGCAGTTGGGTGGTCTTTTGAATTACAATGAGCTTTCGAATGCGACGGGATTTAGTTATTTGGATTTGTTGAAGAATTTGAATATTTTGAAGAAGACGTTTGTTTGTTTGGAATCGAGACCGTTTTTTTCGAACAAGAAGAAGGAATTGGTTAAGACTTCGAGGATTTATTTTTTGGATAATGGTTTGCGTAATTATATTATTTCGAATTTTCAGGGGTTGGTGGATAGGGTTGATGGGGGTGTTTTGAATGAGAATTTTGTTGCGGGGGAGTTAGTTAAGATGGGAGTTTTTTTGAAGTATTGGAGAACTAAAGTTGGTGCAGAGGTTGATTTTGTTATTGAGAAGAATGGGAAGATTGTTCCTTTGGAGGTTAAGTCTAATTTGGTGAGTGATAAGATAACTAGGTCTTATAAGAATTTTATTGATATGTATAAAATTAAACGAGGGTTTGTTTTGTCTAGGAATTTTGTTTCTGTTAAGAAGTTGAAAAATTTGGAAGTAGAATTTTTGCCTTTGTTTGGGATTGGAAAGGTTGAGAATTTTTGAAAATGTTTTGTCTTGAGATTTTTTTTGGACGGGGAGGAAGACAGCAACGCGGATTACTGGATTGTTTGGATTACTGGATTTTTGTTTTAGAGATGAGGGAAGAAACTTTTTTTAAAAGTATCATACCTCATTCGCTAAAGCTCATGAGGGAAGGAGGATTCGAACCCCCGTAGGCGAAAGCCACTACGGCCTAAACGTAGCCCGTTTGACCACTCCGGCATTCCCTCATGGAATTATATTAGAAGTTTGGTATAAAAGATTATCTATTTGAATTTTGTTTGTGACGAAATGTTTAAATGTACTAGGTTACTTAGTAACTTTATGGAAGGTAAAGTAATTAAAGTTAGTGGAGAAAATTATTTGAGGTTACTTAGGAAGTATGGCGAGTTGTAGAAGGAAATGGATAGGCCGGTTAGTTTTGATGTTGTGATAGATTTTTGTATATAATCTTTGTAAATGGATTTTGTTTTGGGTTGTGTAGTTTGCATGGGGGTGTTATAGTACGTGGATGAACGCGGATGAATTTTTGGGTTGGGGGAGAAGTATATT
>JAHIEP010000004.1 GCA_018901375.1 Nanobdellota archaeon | reverse complement strand
TTTCTTACCAACTTCCTAAGCTGGTATTTCCTAAGCTGGTATTTTTGCTGGATGACATTTAGTTGTTTTCATATTTGTAAGAAACCCAGGTTTCTTACCAACTTCCTAAGCTGGTATTTCCTAAGCTGGTATTTTTGCTGGATGACATTTAGTTGTTTTCATATTACTCCCTCTATTTCTAGGATTTTTTTTAATTCAGACAAGAGTCTATCTTCGTAGATTGTGGATTTTTCGTCTTCGTTTTTTTCTATTGAAAATGCGGTCATTAGTTCTGGAAGATATTTGTTGAAGTCAGTTGGGTTTTTTCTGGAGTATTCGCCCATGATTTTCTTTTCTATGTTTTCGATGTTTTCTGAACTTGAGTCTTCTTCGAATTCGAAATCTGATTCTTGGATTTTTATTGATGATATGTTTCGTAGGAAAATGTAAGATTCTTTCTTTTTTACGAAGTCTTCTATTTCGTTGAATCTTATGTCTCCGGTTTTTCCTTGGGTTAATATTCCTTTTAATTTTAGTAGGACTATTTTGTCTCTGAGATTTAGTTTGTCTAGTTGTTCGATTATGTCTTGAGTTGCGGTTAGTCCGTTGTTGATTTCTATTTCTGAGTAGGAAACTTCTTTTATTGGGACTTTGATGCTTTGGGTTCTGGTTTTATTGTTTTCGATTTCTACGAGTTGGAAGCTTCCGTATTTTAGGTCGACTAGTTCTTGGAAGTTGTTTGGGAAAGTTGGGCCGGGGTAGACATATCTTGAGTTGGACTCGTAGGTTTCGAAGAGTTGGTGGATGTGGCCCATGGCGTAGTAGTCGGCGATTGGAAGATTGTGTTTGTCTACGGATTCCATTGGAATTGTTCCGACGACGTCTTTGATTGTGGTGTGAATCATAAAGATTGTGAAGGCGTTTATTGGGTCGAAATAGACTTTTGTTAGGTCTTCGATTTCCATGCCTGATTTTCTTCCGGGGTATCCGTATATTACGATGTCTTTATGGAAGTGTGGTTTTAGTTTTATTCTTCCATCTTCTTGGAGCTCCCAGTCTTCTATGTTTTTACAGAATCCGGCTTTTTCTAGGACGTCTAGGAAGGTTTTTCCGGAGGCGGAGAAGTCGTGGGAGCCTGCGATTAGGTAGACTGGGATGTTTGCGTCTTTGAGTTTTTTGAATTCGGAGAAGGTTTCTTTTAGGATTTCGATTGGGGGATAGGCTGAGTCGAAGAGGTCGCCAGAGATTAGAACGAAGTCTACTGATTCTTGGATGCATCTTTTTATGATTTGTTGGAAGGATTCGAAGTTAAGTTTTTGGAGTTCTTCCTGTCTCCATCCTCCAAGATGGCAGTCTGCTAGGTGTGCGAATTTTATCATTTTTCCTCTATTAAATTTTTGGGGTTGAGGTATTTAAGGATATATAGTATACAAGTTTTGCTTGTATGGGGCTACTTCGTGGGGCTATCTTTGATGGGACTACTTCGTGGGGCTACTCGCTGTCGCTCGTGGGACTTGGCTGGTTTAACTAGATTTTTATAGTCTTTATTTTTTATCTTTTTATGAAATTGAATGTACCTTTTTATCGGCAGACGGGCTCTCAGAACTGTGGTCCTGTGGCACTGAAAATGGTTTTGAGTTATTTTGGTGATAGTAGGAACGTCGAGGAATTGGAAGAATTGAGTGGGGCAAAAGATGGAAAGGGTGTTTCTACTATGCAAATTGCCGTCGCTGCTGGACTGCTTGGATATCGTGTTGATTTGTTTTCGAAATACTTGTTATTTAATGAGGACAATCTCAAGCATGATTATTATAAAAATTATAGCGATATGGATGTTGAGCAATCTAAGAAGTGGTTGGAAATTGCTAGGGTCGCTGGAGTAAATGTTGAGGAAAAGGTTTTGTCATTAGAAGAATTACTGGGCTTTATTTCTGAAAGAACTATTCCTATTGTCTTGCTGGACTGGAATGTTGCTATGGGAAGAAAAGAGAAAGGATATCAGGGGCACTTTGTTCCCGTTGTTGGATATGATGATAGGAATGTTTATATTCATAATCACGGGCTGAGTGATACTCAAGAATTTATGCCTATTGCTAAGGGTGTTTTTGATGAAGCGAGAAAAGCTGATGGTACCGACGAGGATATCGTTTTTATTTACAAGAAGTGATTTTGAATTCTAGGATTAGGAGTTCTTCTATGAAGATTTGAAATATGGAAAGTTATATAAAATATGGCGATGTTTATTTTGGATGGGAAATAAGAAGGCTCAGGTTATGCCTATGGATTATATTGCTGGGGCGATTATTATAATTGGTGGAGTTTCGTATTTTTTTGGTCAGTCTACTTGGGGTGGAATAATTGTTACGCTTGGGGTTTTTGTTGAATTACTAACTAAAAAGTTGATGGAGGTTCTTTGATGGAGGTCGATGAGAATATTATTATTGGGACGGTTATTGTTGTTATTAATTTAATTCCTTTTATTTTGAAGAAACCTCGATGGCTAAGTATTACTGGGATTATTTCTTTGCTGATTGTATTGCTGGGGATTATGATTAATTGAATTCTAGGATTAGGAGTTCTTCCATGAAGATTTTTTTTCTTGCTACGATTTTGTAGGGCCAGAGTTTTTTTATTTTTTCCGTCGGTGTTAGGGAGGAGATTAGGAGGAGGATTTTTCCGTTTTTGGTTAGGTGGGATTTTGCTTGCTTGAGGAATCTTAGTGATATTTCGTCGCCTCGTTTTCCGCCGGTTGTTGCGACTTGGGAGTCTTTTGGTTCTCTTTCGTCTCTTGGGAGATAGGGGGCGTTGAAAACAATCAAATCAAATTTTTGATTTGATTTGATTGTTTTCGGGGTTTTGGGGTTTCGGGGTTTTGGGGTTTCGGAGACTGAGTACAGATTTTTGAAAAGGTCTGATTGGATTGTTTTGAAAGGTTGGTTTTTTAATTTTTTTATTGCGGTTGGGTTTATGTCTACCGCTGTGATGTTTTTTTTATTTAGAAATTCCGACGCTGTTTTTGCTAGAATGCCGGAGCCTGTGCCCATGTCTAAATAGGTGGTAGGGGGTAGATGGTAGGGGGTAGGGG
This sequence comes from Nanobdellota archaeon, assembly GCA_018901375.1. Taxonomy (GTDB): domain Archaea; phylum Nanobdellota; class Nanobdellia; order Pacearchaeales; family GW2011-AR1; genus JAGVXH01. The sequence continues at coordinate 2,875 of JAHIEP010000004.1, read as the reverse complement.
GTAGGTAACTATTTAGGAAGTTGCTGAATAGGTATGAGTCGTCTGAGGGTTGGTAGATTTCCATTAGAATATTTTGTTCCAGTAGAGACCGAATATTGCGGCGCCAACTAGAATTATCACAACTATTATAGACGCTGTTATTATGAAAAATTTTGAGAGGTGTTTTTTTAATTTTGGATTTTGTGATGCTGGTAGGGATTTTGTTGGATTTGGATTTGTTGGATTTGGATTTGTTGGATTTGGATTTGTTACGGTTTTTGGTTTTGATTCTACTTCTGGCTCTGTGTTTTTTAATTTTCTAGTCGCATCATCTACTTCGGCTTCTGTATAACCTGCACTAATAAAACTCTTTTTTGCTTTTTCTAATGTTTCTCCTCGCTCTAATGCGTTTCTTAGTCCGCCCATTAGCTCTACGGTTTTGCCAGATGTTAATGCTTCTACAATTTTAAGACGCCTCCATCTTGCATTAGATGACATTGTTTTCCTAATTTGTAGCCCATTTCTTTTACGAGCTCTGCCATCGGTTCTGTTTTGTCTATTCCTCCGTGGGATGGAATTACATGTTGTGGATTTACTATTTTCATTATGTCTCTAAGATCTTCTCTTCCTGCGTGTCCTGAAACGTGGGCATCTCTGAAAATTCTTGGTTTTGCTTTTTTTAGTCGTCCTTCCATTTTTGCAAACTGTTCTTTGTTGATTGGCGTCGGAATTACACTTGATGAAAAAATAATGTTGTCGTCTTTGTTCAACTTGAATGGGAGCTGATGTCGTGAGAGTCTTTCTAGGATTGAGCCGGGTTCTCCTTGATGTCCTGTGCAAACTATCATATAATCTTTTCTGTTTCTCTCTACTTTGTGTAAAGTTTTTTCAACTTGTCTTCGGTATTTTGATATTCTTACGTCGTTTAGAAATGGTGCTATGTTTATGTTTTTCGCGGCTGTTGAATATTTGTCTAGGCTTCTTCCTAGGAAAACTGGTTCTCGGTTTAATCTTTTGCTGAATTCTACGATTGATTTTAGTCTTGCGATGTGGGATGAAAATGTTGTGACAATCATCCCGGCGTTTTTATTTTGTATTGTTAAGAGGACCTCTTGAAGTAGTGCTCGTGCTATTTTTTCCGACGGTGTTTTTCTTTCGGAGCCCGAGTAAAGAGAATCTACGACTAGACACAAGACGCCTTCTTTGGCTATTTCTCGGAGTCTTTTGTAATTTGGTTTCAATCCTAAAACTGGTGTGTCGTCCAATTTGAAATCGTTGGCGTAGATTACTGCTCCTTTCGGGGTTTCTATTGCTATCATTAAACACTGTGCGGTTGAATGAGTTGCGTTGATAAAATCTACTTTGTATTTTCTGTTTTTGCCTTGGACGAAAAATGTCGTGTTAGGTTTTATGGCGTGGGTTTTATTTTGTAGGACAGCGTCGTTGTCGTTGAGGAGAGATTCTAGAACTTGGATTGTGAATGGGGTTCCGTAAATTGGAGCGTTGTATTTGTCGGACAGGAATGGGATTGCACCGACGTGGTCGAGATGTGCGTGGCTGATGAATTGTGCTCGGACTTTGTGTCTTATATTATTTATTACAGAATCTTCGGGAACTGCTTTGATTGCTTTTAATTTTTTTTCAGTCAGGACCTTGTCTCGCTCTTGCATTGAGACGATTGCTGGGAGGAAAAAGCCTTCGTCGAAAATGAACGCGTCTTCTTCGAGCTCGACTACGACCATATTTTTTCCGACTTCTGAGAATCCGCCTACTGTATGTATCTTCACCATTTGTAATTGTTTGAGGTGTTATTAGTTTTTAAATTATTGCGAGAGCTTCTTTTTTAGGTGCGCATGGATGAAGCGTAATTATATAAAGTTTGGGCGAGGAGGGTTGTTATGGGTGCGAAGGAATTTGATTATTATATTTTTATTGATTATTCTGAGAACTTGATTGGTTATTTAATTTTGAAGAAAGAGGAAATTAAAAATTGTTTGTCTAAGATTTCTAGGTTTAGGCATTATCGAGAGGCTAAGAAAAGGAAGCTGTATTTGAAAAATGCTAGGAAGACGTTTAATAAGAAGGAGTTGTTGGGTTGTTTTTGTAAAAAGAAAATAAGGGCGGTCATGGAAACGCCGGAAATTTTTTTTGATATTGCTGAGTTTTTGAAGGAGAATTCGGATTCTTTTATTTTTGTTTCGGTTGATAATCGGCAATTTTCTAATTTTGAAAAGTTTGTTAAGGTGATTGATGGGAAAAATGTGAAGATAGTTAGAGAAAGTGATTTAAGAAAGCATACGCCTGAGTATCAGATAAATTTGGTCCTGGATACTTGGTTAAATATCGAGAGAATGAAAATAGGGTAAGTAGGTCCGTCTGTCCTATTAACCGCATCATCGCAAGCGAGCACGGGGTTCGTCAGGTCCTGTTTCCCTATAAAATGCATACGCATGTGTGGAATATAAATGTTTCGGTAGGGAAAAAATTGGGAAGGGGTTTAAGGAATTTATTTTTGTGGTTGATGTCGTTGGCGATTCTTATAAAATTTTGTATTAGTAATGTTTTTAATGATGCGAAGGCTTAGTTTATTATGAATAGAAGAGGTTTGTTGGGGGCGCTTGTGATTGTTGGGGTTTTGCTAGTTGTGGGGTTTTTTTGGTTTGTTGGAGAGATGGATAGCGAGGGTGATTTGGTTTGTGTTCCGGCTAGTTGTTGTCATGCTACGTCTTGTGTTTTGGAAAGTGAGGCGCCGAACTGTAGTGATAGGTTTTGTAGTATGAGTTGTGATACTGATTTGGATTGTGGAGCTGGAAGGTGTGAATATGTCGACGGTGAATGTGAGGTTGTGGTAGATGAGTAAGACATTCTTTATTTTGGTTTTTGGATTGTTGTTTGT
>JAHIEP010000027.1 GCA_018901375.1 Nanobdellota archaeon | reverse complement strand
TTTCTAGGACAAATAACTCTATCCCCAATCTTCAACTCCCCAGCCTCCCTGTCCTTAAACTCAAAATCCTCAAAAACAACATACCGATGCTCAGGAGTCGTCTTAATACCATAACCATTCCTCAATCCCAACTTAATAACTTCTCCTCCCTTCAACTTCCAAGTATGACTAATTTTCTTTTTCTCCAATTTCTTTTCATCCTTATTCAAAGAAAAAACCTCCAAGCCCAAATCCGTAACATCATATATAACTTTCTCCTCATCCTCATGCACCCTCCTACCCTCTAAAGAAATATCGTACAACTCCTTTGCACTAACCAAACTCCCGTCTACAAGCTGAATCTTAGAATCCCCAGAAATGCACTTCCCATGATCAATATGCGCACAAATCGCAATATTCCGAATATGCGTCGGATCATTTTGTAATTCCTTAACCTTTGCAGTCATATCAACAGCCATCATAAACAATTGAAAATTTGCTTTAAAAACTTTTGCCAAAATTTTTACGGATATATCTTTGATATTTCCCTATAAAAATTTGTGTCCTAAAAACCCAAAATCACCGACGAGAAATATACTCAATCAACTATCTCCCCAAACCTCTCCCGATAAAGCCCAACTTTATCATTCGTTAACCGAGAAACAAAATCAAACATCATCCCCTTAAACTCAACCGCAATATCCAACAATTCCTTAGCATCTTTCCCAACGACACTAAAATCAACATAATACTGCTTGTCAATCCTCTCCTTCTTAGCAAAAAACAAATCCGAATTATCAATATCAAAAATCTCCTTCAATAAAACAATCGACCCAGAATGATTCTCCGACTTAATCCCAACACGAAATAACAAACCCAGCAAAGCATTATACATTGAATAATAAGAAAGCGAAACCGATTCCTCAAACCTCCCATTATCAAACAATATCCTCGAAGAAATCAAATTACTCTCACTCTTATCGATATAAGACAAATAAATATCCTCACTAGGCTCAACCAACTTCAACATTTTCTTCCCAAACAAAACCCGAAGAAACTTCCTATTATCCATACAACCTCTCAACTCCCTTAATTACAACATGATTTTTCAAAATCTCTTTACCCAAAGAACTACTCCTATCAAACTTCCCAATCTTAACACTAACTTTAGAATCCAACTTCTCCAAATCATTTTTCAAAACCTTACTTCCAGTCTCAACAAAAATATCGACATCACTTTTCTTATCGGCAATCCCCTTAGTATAAGAACCAAACAAAACACACAACCCAAATCTTTTATCAGAAACAACATAATCAACAATCCGCCGAAGCGTAGGATTCTTTTCTAACAATTTAATCAACTTATAATTCTCAGCCATAAAAACAAAACTCCTAGCCTCGACGCTATTCTTCATAAAATAAACTTTATTTTTCCCTTCAACCCTATAATCCATAACATTCTGTTCAACAAGTTCCTTAAATTTCCTATTCAACATCATATGATTAATCTCCAACTTCCGAGCCAACTCACGAGAATGACAACTACTTCCAATCAAAGCCCCAACAATTTCCAACCTGTAATCTTTCCGTTCCATATGTAACATATATATTACAACACTTTATAAAAGTTTGTGTCCTAAAAACCCAAAATCACCGACGAGAAAAACATAACAACAAACTAAAATACTATCTACGTTTCATTAAAAAATATCTCCCTTTAATAGACACTCTTTGATAACCTTTAGATGAAAGTCTTGCAATAACATCCGCTCCTCTTTTCCTTGCCATCTCCTCAACCTCTAACTTCCCAATATTTCTCAAACCTCCAATTGAAGAATCGTATATCGATCTAAAAACAAATCCACAAAAATCAAAATTTTCCAAACTTTCTTCAATCCCCTTATTAGAAACAAACTTCCAATCACAAGGCTGATAATGACCCCACATAATTTCTTCGTCCATAAAAAACAATCTCTTAAACAATTTATAAAAATTTATACACTCAATAACTTACATAACACCTCTCGCCCCAACGGGCAAAGCCCTAGTCGCAACACTAACGCACTAAAACACTAAAACACTAACGCACTGCAAGATAATCTCCGATTATCTTGCGGCATCCGCTTGCTTCTCCGCATCATTCCTTTTCGAAACCGCATGCGACTCGCTCGAACCCTCAGCAGCAGCCATCAACTCTTTAGCCAAAGCCTCAGTAATCGTCATCTTTTTATTAAACGCTTTATCATAGGCCCCATTAACAAAATATCTCAAAACCAAATTCAATCGTCTACGAGGAGAAACATCAACCGCCTGCGGATACTTAGCCCCACCATACTCAATCGAAGTAACCTCGTCCCTCGGAGAACCATTCTCAATCGCCTTAATCAAAATCCTCAACGGATTCTCCCCAGTCTTCTTCTCAATAATCTTAAACGCATCAATCACAATCCCAGTACATCGAGTATGTTTCCCCGTAATCCAATTCGTAATAATCCTATGCTTCTTCCCTCGCGACCCAGGAACCTGCAAAATATTAACCAATCTCTCGACGACATTTACCTTCGCCCTCGTCGGGTCCCACTTAATTCGCCCATGCGACTTCAACATCAACTTCGGCTGCAAATTAATAACCTTCTTCAAACCCGGATCCTCAACTCGAACCTCCGAAGCATCATACATACCAAAAACCTTCATCTGTACCATATTAAGAAAAAACCTCCTCTATCCTTCCTCTCATATAATCAACAGCCAAATCCATATCCCCGTCATATTTATATCTCCCTTCCGAACTACCACAAAAATGTCCACCCTTAGTCTCAAACTCAATCACTCTATATTTTTCCCTTGTTGCATCCACTTCAAAAACTAATGCTCTACCATCTCCGCATTTTTCCCAACCCAAATAATCTTTCATTCTATTATCTCTATTCATACTATCTGCTCTAAGCAACATTTCATCAAAAGTTCCCCCGCCATTTAAACAAGGTCCTCCCATCACATCAACCCCCCACAAAAGTCCGCGCAAGTCCGCGCAAGTCCGCGGTTAATTTTTCCAGCCCCACAACTAAAACCCAGCCCCCCAAGTCTACTGACACACTGACACACTGACACACTGACACACTGCGATAAAATGTTCCCCATTTTATCGCCGTCCCTTCTCAATCTTCCCGCTCCAAAGCCTGTCAAGTGGTTGATCATTTACTTTAATAACTTGAAATCGCACACCAGACAAATCTCCCTTAGTCCGTCCCTGCTTCCCACCAATCCTCTCAATAATAACTTCATCATGCTCATCAACAAACTTCTGCGCCAAATTCCCCGGAATAAAAGCCGTAATCTCTTTCCCGTTCTTAATCAACTGAATCCTCGCACACTTCCTCATCGCCGAGTTCGGCTGCTTAGCTTCCTTCTGAATTTTCTTAACAACAATTCCCTTCGCCTGCGACGCCCGACCAATCGGATCAAACTTCAAACTAATCCCAAGTCGCTTCTTCTTATCTGGCAACCTGTTATCTCTAAATCTCTTTCCGTCTTTCTTCATTTTCCGTCCATTCATTAATCCCATCTTATAATATAAATTATGTGAAAAATCCCCTTATAAAACTTTCCATGAAAACAATCAAACATCACAACAACCCTCCCAAAAACAAATCCCAAACCCAAACTCCTCGTCGAGAAATTCGCGAAAATCCTGTCCCTAATCCGCGACCATCCGCGTTTACCCTTTAACAAAACACTTCCAAAACAATCTATAATCTATTTTCTCGCTACCCCTCTCAAAGCAACCAAGCCCAAACCCCTAAAAAAGTCCGTTTAAGTCCGTCCCAAGTCC
>JAHIEP010000026.1 GCA_018901375.1 Nanobdellota archaeon | reverse complement strand
TTATACAATTGATCCTTCGGGTGATGGTGGGTTTGAGGTTTATTGTGATATGACTACGGATGGTGGGGGGTGGACGTTGATACATAAGAGTATTCAGGGAGCGTCTTCTTTGGACCGAACTGATTTGGGTTATAATGTCGTCGGGTTGCAGAGTCCGACTTTAAATGTGGCTGCAGTTCTTTCGAGAGAAGTTATTAATTTATTGGGGGGTTCTTCTAATGGAATTTTTAGGGTGGTTAGGAATGATGGGAAGAAGGTGTTTTGGAGAAGGGGTTCTGCCGTTGGTGATATGTATTATGCTACGGATAATCATGATGTTGTGGGGTCTGAGCTTGATGCGATTGAAGTGAAGATTAATGATTGGAGTAATAGTTGGTCTAGTGGTGATTTTCATCATAGTGCTAGTCATGCACCTTGTATGGGTTGGGGTGGGGGAGCTAATGAACATGCTTGTATTCAGAGGTGGTGTTGTGGGGCGCCTAATGGTGGGATGTGGTGGAATTTTGGGGACTTTTTGCCGGGTGACGAATATAGTTCTAGTGGGTGGGTTAGATAGGATTTTTAATTGTTTATTTTAAATGATATAAATCCTTATAAACGGAGAGGGTTTTTTTGTGGGATGGTTACGAAGGAAGATATTAAAGAGGCTATTGAGAATTCTGAGGAGATTGTTGAGGTCGTTGAGGGGGGCTCTAAAGTTAAGAAAGTATCTGGTAAAAAGAAAGAGGAAAAGGAAACTCCGAAGCTGATTGATATTCCGGGGGTTGGTCCTGGAGCGGTTGCAAAGTTGGAGGCGGCTGGGATTTATGAGTTGATGGGGCTGGCGGTTTTGACTCCTGCGCAATTGAGTGAGACTGCGGGGATGAGTGAGTCGGTGGCGAGGAAGGCGATTCAGGCGGCTAGGCAGATGATGGATATGGGATTTATCGACGGGTTGGCGCATGAGGAGAAGAGGAAGGAATTGTTTCATATCACGACGGGTTCTAAGAATTTGGATAATTTGTTGGGGGGGAGGGGGGTTCAGACTAAGGCGATTACGGAGGCGTTTGGGGCTTTCGGGAGTGGGAAATGTGTTGCTATGGATACGTTTGTTAGTTGTTTTGATAAGGGGAAAATGAAAGTTAAGAGGATAGAAGAGTTATACGAATATTATAAAAATAAGGAGTTTTCTTTTGAGGAAGGTTATGCGATTAAGCTTTCTGGTGTTAAGGTTTTGGGTTTTGATGGGGAAGGTTTTGGAATTAATGAGGCGTCTCATTTATATAGAGAAAGAGTTAAAAAATTATTTCGGATTAAGACAGAGAGAGGAAGGGAGTTAGGGGTTACGGGTAGTCATCAGCTTATGACTTTTGATGGGGATTTTGTTTGGAGGCGGGCGGATGATTTTAAGAAGGGGGATGTTGTTTCTTTTCCTAGTGAGTTTAAGATTTTGAAGGAGAAGGATTTGATTAGTGAAGACGATGCTTATTTTTTGGGTTTTTTCGTCGCTGAGGGTTCGAGTAATCCTTTTTCTGTATGTAATAGCGAGGTGAAAGTTATTGAGTGGATTAAAAAATATGTTAAAGGTAATTTTGGTTTTGAGCCGACGGTGAGAGAAGATAAAAGGAGAGAGAAAACGGTTTATACGGTTTTACTTAGGGATTCGGTTAAGAAGATAATGAGTGGTTTAGATAAGACGAAATCTGAGAGTAAGTTTATTCCGGAAGTTATTTTTAATTCTAGCGAGAAAGTAATAAGGAGTTTTCTTAGTGGTTATTTCGAGGGAGATGGGGAATTGGGTAAGGATATAATTAATTTGACAACTAAGAGCGAGGAGCTTTCTGTTGGGCTTAGTTATCTTTTGCTTAGAATTGGTATTAGTGCGACTTCTCGAGTTCGTAAAGTGGACGGGAAGGATTTTTATGTTTTGTCTGTTGTTGGAGAGGATAGGGTTAGGGTTAATGATTTTCCTTTTAAGTTTAAGAGGGTGAATTATTCTTGTGTTAATAGTAAGTATGGTTATCCTAGACAGGTTATTGGTTTTTTTAGGGATAGTTATAAATTAATTCTTGGTGGGAATAGGGGACGATGCGAAAAAGAGATTGGAAAAAAAGCTTGTTTGGATAGTGTGGCATATCGGCATCTTGTGAGAAAAGGATTTGTAGAGAATATGAATTCTAAGACTTTCGAAGATGTCGTGCGGCTTTTTTCTTGCGGAGAGAAGAGTTTGGATGATTTGATTAAGATATGTAAAAAGGAGTTAACAAAGAAAAAGTTGGAGGAGGTTTTTGGGAGATTGCCTTTTGCGTTTAGTGATTTGGCTGAAGATTTAGGTGTTAAGAGAGGTAGTGTTAGGAATTATATATATAGGGATATTTCTCGGGAGAAATTAGAGGAGCTTCGTGGGTTGATTCTTGGGAGGCTTGTTGAGAGGAAGAAAAAGATTGAGGGGGTGATGGTGATTTTGGGCAGGATTAGAAATTTTTGTTTTGATAAGATTGTTAGTATTAAGGAAGAGAGTTATGGAGATTATGTTTATGATTTTGTTGTTCCTGATGGTCATTCGTTTATTGGGGGGAATGTTCCGACGCTAATGCATAATACTCAGCTTGCTTTGTCTTTGGCTATTGGAGTTCAGTTGCCGATTGAGAAAGGTGGGGCGAATGGGAAATGTGTTTACATAGATACGGAGGGAACTTTTAGGCCGGAGAGAGTTAGGCAGTTTGCCGAGGGGATAGGTGCGAATGCGGATAAGGTTTTGAAAAATATACTCGTGGCTAGAGCATTTAATTCGGATCATCAGATGTTGTTGTTGGATAGGGTGGCGGAGTTGATTAAGGAGGGGGAGCCGATTCGGTTGATGATTGTGGATTCTTTGACGGCGCATTTTAGGGCGGAGTATTCGGGGCGGGGGATGTTGGCGGATAGGCAGCAACGGTTGAATAGGTATTTGCATAATTTGATGAAGGTGGCTGAGCAGAATAATTTGGCGGTCTATGTGACTAATCAGGTAATGAGCGACCCTGCTCAAATGTTTGGGGACCCGACGAAGGCGATTGGTGGGAATATTGTGGGGCACGCTTGTACGTACCGTATGTATCTACGACGAGGGAAGAAGGATAGTCGGGTTGCGAAGTTGATTGATAGTCCTGATTTGCCTGATAATGAGACGGTGTTTATGATTGAGACGAGGGGACTTAGGGATATCGACGTATAATTTTGATTCTTAACGACTTATACTTCGTTGGAAGAACGCTCATGTATACCATACACTTCGCAACCTTCCGCCTCGTCTAAGCCTGTTAAGAATCAAAATTGTTGGCTGGTTCTAAGCGTTTAAATTATATTACAGGCGAACGGGGATTTGAACCCCGGTCGTAAGCTCCGCAAGCTTATATTCTGTCCAGCTAAACTATTCGCCTATATAGTATAGTTATTTTTTTGTTTATTAAATATATCGACGGAGTTTTGGAAAAGTTTATAAAGTAAAGTGTGTTGATTATTTTTGAAGATGGTGGTTGAGTTGTCGAGAAGATTTTTGTTTGGGTTTGTTTTAGTTGTTGGTGTCTTGTTGAGTTTGAATTTTGTCGTCGGTGATTTTGCTAATTGTTGGACGATGACAGGAGATGAAGGTGCTTGTGATTTGAATCCTGATTGTCAGTGGAAGACTACTGCACAAGATGATTGGTGTTATGATTCGGTTGGTTGTTGTATGGATATTGGTTGTTGGGATTATGATGTGAACCAGACATATTGCGAAGCTAATGATGGGGTTATGAATTGTTTATGGGATGCGTATATGCCGAATTGGTATTATAATGGAACTTCGGCTCCTGCTGGGGGATGTATGCAAGATTGGGGCGGAGACGAAGTATGGGGAGGGATGAGTGATGGGTGTTGGAATTATGATGCGGATAAAGCTGCTTGTGGACTTAATTCTTGTAATTGGAAATCTAATGATATTAATCAAAATTCTTGGTGTGGGATAAAAACTTTGTCTGATGCTCAGATGGAGAATCCTACTGCTACTTTGACTGATGTTGGATGTTGTGAGCAGACGGGATGTTGGAGTTATGATGGTAATGAGAGTACTTGTGGTCTTGTGTTTGACGGAATGTGTTATTATGAGAATTCTACTTATAGTGATGGATGGTGTATGTCTAAAATGTGTAGTGATGCGGGGACTAATGTGACTAAATGTAATACTTTGAAGAATACTTTGTATATGCCGTGTACTTTTAATAATAGTGGTAGTGAATTGTGTGAGGATTCTTATGGTGGTGGGGGTTTTGGGGCGTATAATGATAGCGATTCTTGTTTTACTCAGGGAGGGTGGTATAATAGTACTGGGGCTTGTGTGATGCCGACTGACGGTGGGGTTATGGGTGGTGGCGGAGGTTTTATGTTTGGAGGAGGAGCGCATTGTTGGTTTGCTGATAATCAACCATTGGTTTGTGGAAATGTTACGGGTTGTGCTTATTGCGAGGCTGGTACTGGAGGTAATGGGACTTCTAATACTAGTGTTAATAATATTTGTAATGGTGCTAATGTAGGTTGGTGCGAGGGGCATGTTTTGGGAGACCCTATATATACTAATGCTGACAATGTTGCTAATCTACTTTGTGTGGATGTTAAGGTGAAGTCTGCTTGTAAGTATGGTCCGTTGCCTAATTGTAAGTGGAATAGTACGAATACTACTACGACTGTTGGAGTTAATTGTACCGCTGGAACTAGTTCTGATAAAAAAGCTTTGCCTCCTGTAGGTTTTTGTGAGCATCCAGATTCTAAGAATAATTATACTTTGTGTACGCAAATGATAGAAGAGTTTATGATGCCTTGTAAGTGGGATAATGCTTCGACTATTGTAAAGAATTGTACGTTTAATCCTAGTTCGGTTTTTGGTTCGGGCGGAGAGGTTGATTTTGGGGTTGTTAATAGCGAGACTCCTTGTACTGCTTCGGGTGGGACTTGGCAGACGGAGTATTATATTGATAATGATATTTTGAAACAGGATTCGTGGTGTGAGATGACTGGGTTTTTTAATGTGGATGATGGGGGACAGGAAGCTAATAAGGCAAATTGTGATACTTCGTGTTGGGCTTGTGAGTTTCAGGGTAATGGGACTGCGTGGGCTGGTGTTGTTGCTGCTGAGACGGCTTGTGTTGGTTCGGCGTTGGGATATTGTAGTTGGATAAATGATAGTGCTGGGACTTCTGCGTTTAATGGTTTGGGCTGGTGTGATTATCCGACGGAGATGGAGTATTCGGGTTCGGGGGATTGTAATACGAAATGTCAGGATTGTGATTTTATGAATGCTCCTTATGCGGCTTGTGTTGGCAGCGTCGCGAATGCTGGCGTTGGATGTCAGTGGGTTAATGATACGGCTGCGGGTGTCGGTGCGGGTTATTGCGTCGATAAGACTAAGAAGGTTTGTAGTACTGATTGTTTTTCGTGTTATGATTTTACTTCGTGTGTGGATAATGCTACGGCTTTGGATTGTACGTGGGATCAGACGTTTAATTTATGTAAGCCTAACGGTTTTGCTGGGGAAGTTTGTTTTAATGGCGTCGATGATGATTCGGATTTGTTGATTGATTGTGGGGATCCTGATTGTGGGTTTGATAATTTCTGTGGGGGGAGTTCTTTTGGGGGAGATTGTTTTGCACAGGCTACTGAGGGGACATGTAATCAGACTGTTGCTTTTGCGAGTTCGAATTGTACTTGGTTAAATGATACCTGGAATGCTGCTGGGTGGTGTGATATGCCTGGTTCTAATTGTTGGAAGTTTGGTGATGATTTAATTACTTGTGGGGCGACTGCTGGATGTACGAATGAGTCGAGTTCTATGGGGTCGAATGCTTGGTGTGAGATGAATATGACTTTGATGGATAGTGCGAGTTGTTGGAGTGTTTCTAATGAGAGTGCTTGTGCTGGTTTGCTTGGGAATTGTGCTTGGAAAAATAATACTTGGTCTGGTGCTGGAACTGGAACGGGATGGTGCGATTATGCTCCGATGTCTGCTTGTATGGAATTGAATTCTAGTTCTTGTAGTGCTAATTTAAATTGTAGCTGGAGGGAAGATAATTATTCTATGACTGGTGGATGGTGTGACATTGCTTGTATGAATCAGAATTTTGATCAACTTGGTTGTGAGAATGCAACTTTTGGTGGATTGTGTCAGTGGAAAAATATGAGTGCTACTTGTCAGCCTGAGACTTTTATGATGATGGGGACGGGGACTGGTGGGAAGACTGGGTGTTGGCAGTATGATGGGAATGAGACGGGGTGTGCTTTGAGTAATGTTACTTGTCAATATAAGAATGATAGTTATTCTAATAATAATTTGTCAGCGACGGAGCCGAGTGGGTGGTGTATGGGTAAGGCGGAGTATCAGCACTTTGGGGAATCAGAGGGGGATGTTATTGAGTTGGCGATGGATTCTGGGAATTTTGGTGAAATGGGTCCTCCAGGAGCGGAAGTGGGGATTAGTGGCGAGGTTGATATAATGGGAATGGGGATGAGGGTTAGTGCTGAAGGGTTTAATTTTGGTGCGGGTGTTTTTAATATTAGTAATTCTATTATGTGTAATGGTTATAATATTGGGGCGAAGATGCAGGAGAGTGGAGTCGCTGCTGCTGGAATTGTGGGGACGGGGAATGCTTCGACTAAGTTTTATTGGTACTTGGATACTAATGGTGTTGCGACGGGTGGTTGTAATGCTACTGGTGCTACTAATTATGCGGGTTATGATTTTATGATTAGTTATGTGGCGAGGAATACTACTTCGGGTATTGTTGAGACTAAGCAGTTGATGAGATGTAGTAGTGGGACTTGGACGGCGACTAATGCGCTTGTTACGACGAGTAAGAAGATGAGTTGTGGAGAGATTGGTGGTGTTATGGTGGCGGTTGCTCTTCAGGATTTGGAATCTTTTTCGGAATATGAT
>JAHIEP010000025.1 GCA_018901375.1 Nanobdellota archaeon | reverse complement strand
GTCGGTTTATCCGGTGATTGTTACTGCTAATGATATTTGGGATAAGAAGTTTAGTATGCTACGGAAGAAGGCGGATGTCGTTGCGATGAAGGAGGTTGATTATAAGATTATTTTGGGGATTTTGAAAGATGTTTGTGAGAAGGAAAATTGCGTTGTGTCTTCGGAGGTTTTGACTTCGATTGCTGTTAAGTCGAGGGGAGATATTAGGGCGGCTTTGAATGATTTGCAGATTTTGTCTAGGATGGATTCGCCGGAGTTGATGAAGGAGGTGGGAAATAGGAATAAGGAGGAGTCGATTTTTACGGCGATGCAACACGTGTTTCAGAATTCTAAGATTGATGAGAAGATGTTGAAAATTTATGATGAGGTTAATATGCCTCTTGATGAGGTTTTTTTGTGGATTGATGAGAATTTGCCTTTGGCGTATAAGGGTGAGGAGTTGTGTCGGGCGATTGATTTTTTGAGTTTGGCGGATGTTTATCGAGGGAGGATTCGGAGGCAGAGGCATTGGAGGTTTATGGTTTATGAGTATTTTTTGCTTGGGGCGGGGATTGCTTCGGTGAAGAAGTATAATCGTGGGGGCTGGGTTGTTTATCGGAAGCCGTCGAGGATTTTGAAGATTTGGTTGCAGAATCAGAGGGCTTTGAAGAAGAAAAGTATTTGTGAGAAGTATGCTAAGCATTGTCATATTTCGATTAAGACGGCGATGAGGGATTTTATGTTGTTGAAAGTGATATTACAACGGGCTGATATTAGGAAGGATTTGAAATTGAGTGAGGATGAGGCGTGTTATCTCGATAACGGGGTTTTAGCTGTTAGGGGGTAGGGGGTAGATGGTAGATGTTAGGTTGCTGTGGGAGATTTTAAATAATATCTTTTGTTTGGGTGTTTATGGATTGGAGGGATGTGTTGACGTATATTTTGATGGGAATGGCTTTGTTGTTGATAGTTGCGGGTTTTTTTAAGGAGGGATGGTTATGAAGTTTGAGAGGATTTTTATGGATTTGATGATTATAATATTTTTTATCTTAAGTGTTGTTTTTGTTTTTTGGTATGTGTTTGGGAATTCTCCGAGTTTTGTCGAGGCTGTGTTGGTTATGGTTTTGGGTTTATTGATTGTGAATACAACTAAAGTGAGTGTGCTGGAAAGTAGGTTTAATAATTTGGAAAGAAGTCATTTGCGGTTGAGTAATGATTTTAGAGGATATGTTAGAAAGATATGAATTAAATAATGTTTGCGGTTAGTAGCAGGGCTAGGAAGACGGAGATGGCTCCGGTTAGGATTAGTAGATTTGTTCTTTTGAATATTATTGGAAGTGCGTTTATTATTATAATTGCGATTCCTATTATGACATTTGTTTCTACCATTATGCTCCTTGTTCTACGACGATTTTAGTTAGTTCGAATATTAATCCGAGTCCTGAGATTAGGCTGCCTAGATTGATTTTTCCGAAGACGATGATTACGCCGCCTAATATGACGATTAGTCCGAAGATAACGTTGAGTAAATCGAATTGTGCTTTGTTGTTCATGGGTTTATGAGTTGCTTGTTGTTTATAAAATTATTGAAATAAAAAGCTAAACTCCGCAACCTGCGTTGCCACTATGTGTGGCAAAGAAAATAGATAATAGAAAATAGACAATAGGGGGAATTAAACTCCGCAACCTGCTGCTGCGTTGTTTGCTGCTGCTGCTGTTCCGAATCCGAATCCTGGACAATTTTGATTTATAGCGAATATTTCTTGGTAAAAGATTTTCTCATGTGCGTTAGCACACATCGAAAATTTTTACGCTGCGAACTATTCTGCTATAAATCAAAATTGTTAAAGATAAAAATTAAAAATTAAACTCCGCAACCTGCTGCTGCGTTGTTTGATGCTGCTGCTGTTCCGAATCCGAATCCTGGTGTTGGTTGTGCTGGAGATAATTCTGTATTACATTCTTCGGGAGCGTCGTTGAAGGATGCACAGATTGCGTTTAATAGAGAAACTGAATCTCGTCCTGCCTGTGCTGTTACTCCGTTGATTACAAGTGTTGGAGAACCGCCTACTTGGTATTTGTCGTTATCTGCTTTATGAATATCGAACTTAGGATATCTTCCACTCATCCAAGTTGATTGGTCGTTTAGGTTTGCGAGGACGCTGAATTCTTTGTCTGTCTTTGTTGTGCATGAAGATAGTTTTGCTTTGTTGATTTTTGTTTCGTCGATGCATGTTGCTCCGTCTGCAGGAGTTCCTGTTTTTCCTAGGAAGCAGGTTAGGTAGTCTAGATATTTATCGTTTTGTTCTTCTTGAATGCAGTATTGGTTAAGTTGTTCTTCGACTTCTCCGTATGTTGGATGCATTGCGTAGTAAACGAATTTGATTTGGAAATCTATTTTGTCGCCTAGTAGATTTGCTACAGGTAGAAGGCCTTTTTCGATTTGAGTTCCGTAAGGGCAGTGGGACATTACGAAAGCTTCGACGATTGGTTTGTCTGATTTAGGAACGTTAACTTCGGTTGTCGGTTGTCGGTTGTCGGTTGTCGGTTGAGTTGCTTGTGCTGTTAATGGGACTAAACTTGGGACTAGGTTTTCTCCGTCTTTTGTTACGTAAACAGGTACTTC
>JAHIEP010000003.1 GCA_018901375.1 Nanobdellota archaeon | reverse complement strand
TGAATGAAGTTACGAAGGCGGTCGAGCGAGGAGTCGCGAAGCTTGTCGTTGTTGCATCTGATGTTGACCCGAAAGAATTAATACAGCATTTACCTATTCTTTGTAAGGAGAAAGGTATTCAGTTTGTCGAGGCTGATTCTAAAGAGAAATTAGGAATTTCAGTTGGAATCAATAGACCGACCGCAGCTGTCGCAGTTGTTAAAGAAGGCGAAGCTTCACTCGACAAGGTCGAGTAGTGCATTAGTGCATTAGTATGTTAGTGCATTAGTAAGATGTTGTTTGACGGGTATTAAAAAATAAAAATTATGGCGCTCAAAGAGTACCGGGATATAAAAAATAAAAATCATGGCGAAAGAAAAGAAAAAGGACATTAAGAAGAAAGACGCTAAGAAGAAGGATCTCAAGAAGCAAGAGAATAAGCAGGAAAAGAAGCAGGCGGGTTCGAGAGGAGCTGACAAGCTTACTGAGGAGGGTGCTGTTCCGGCGATTGTTGAAGCTATTATGGGTCGAGGTGGGACTCGTGGTGAGATTACTCAGGTTAAGTGTAAAATTTTGCAAGGTAAGAATAGAGGAAAGTCTATGAGGAGAAATGTTAGGGGTCCGATAAAGCAGAGGGATATTTTGATGTTGAGGGAGACGGAAATTGAGGCTAGACGGATGGGGAAACGAGTAAATCGTGGGAGCAAGGATTAATGAAATCGGAGATTTCATCGGTGTTTCGGTGTTTCGGTGTTTCGGTGTTTCGGAGATTTGGGCAATTTGAGGGAGTGTTTGAATAATGGGGAAAGCATATAGTCTTAAGGATGCTTCGGAGAATCATAGAATGAGGGCGACTTGTCTTTCTTCGGGGGATGTTTATAGGGTAAAAGATACAAGAGTTATTAATAGTTCGTTTCCTATTTTTGTTGATGTTTCTATTTGTCCTGCGGTTATTGGTTCTACTTATGTAATTAGGGAGGAGGCTTTGAAAAATGCCGGTTTGTAGTTTTTGTAAAAATCAATATGAGTTTCCTCGAGGGACTACGGTGGTTCAGAAAGATTCATCTGTTAAGCATTTTTGTTCTAGTAAGTGTCGGAAGAATATGGAGATGGGTCGGTTGACTAAGAAGGTTAAGTGGATTAGGAAGTCTGATGTTGTTAAGGCGGAGAAGGCTAAGTATGCAGCTTCGAAGGCTGATAAGAAATAGTTTTTTGATATGATTGTTTTTAAAGAGTTTTTGTCTAATTTTTTTAACAGCGTCGGTGATTTTGATTTTTGTGACACAAATGTTTATAAAGTAATCTTGGTTTTTGTTGTTACAAAGGGATATTTGTGATGGTTAATAATAATTACTCTGCAAGCGATATTAAGGTTTTGGAAGGATTGGAGGCGGTCCGGAAGAGACCTGGAATGTATATTGGTTCTACTGATAAGTATGGCTTGCATCACATGGTATACGAGGTTTCGGATAATTCTGTTGATGAACATATGGCTGGGGCTTGTAATATGATTAAGGTTATTTTGAATAAGGACGGTTCGTGTGTCGTCGAGGATGATGGTCGGGGAATGCCCGTTGATGCGCATCCTGTTTATAAGAAAGCAGCTATGGAAATTATTGTTACGAAGTTGCATGCAGGGGGTAAGTTTGATAATAAATCTTATGCGGTTTCTGGAGGGTTGCATGGTGTTGGTATTTCTGTCGTCGCTGCTTTGTCTAAGGATATGACTGTCAAGGTTAAGAAGGATGGGAAAATTTATATGCAAAGTTATGTGATTGGTGTTCCGAAAGCTGATGTTAAGGTGATTGGAAGTTGTGATGTTAAGGAGCATGGGACGAAGGTTACTTTTTTGCCTGACGATTCTATTTTCTCGACGACGGAATTTGATTATAAAACTTTGGCGACGAGATTTAGGGAAACTTGTTTTTTGAATGCGGGTTTGAAAATTTCGTTTAGTGATTTGCGAGGAGAGAGTGAGAAGAAAGAGATGTTTCATTACGAGGGTGGTTTGATTGAGTTTGTTAAATGGTTGAATAAGACGAGGAAGCCGATTCATACTAAGCCGATTTATTTTAAAAGGGAAGAGAACGGGACCGTCGCTGAGGTTGCGATTCAGTATTCGGATTCTTATAATGAAAATATTCAAGGGTTTGTTAATACGATTAATACGATTGAGGGTGGGACTCATGTTGTTGGTTTGAAGTCGGCTTTGACGAGGGTGATTAATGATTATGGGACGAAGAAGGGGATTTTGAAGAAGGGTCAGAAGTTGACTGGGGACGATGTTCGAGAGGGTGTTACGGCTGTGATTTCGATTAAGATTGCGGAGCCACAGTTTGAAGGGCAGACGAAGACGAAGTTGGGGAATGGAGAGATTAAGGGAATTATTGATTCAATGGCGACTGCTGCTTTGCAAGATTTTTTTGAAGAGAACCCTGTCGTCGCTAAAGCTATAATGCTGAAGTCTTCGGCTGCTTTGAAAGCTAGGGAGGCTGCGAAGAGGGCGAAGGATTTGGTTAGGCGGAAGAATGCTTTGTCTGTTGGTTCGGGTTTGCCGGGAAAGTTGTCTGATTGTTCGAGTAAGAGAAGGGAGTTGACTGAATTGTATATTGTCGAGGGTGATTCGGCTGGTGGTACTGCTAAGGGTGGACGGGACCGAGAGACTCAGGCGATTTTGCCATTGCGTGGTAAGATTTTGAATGTTGAAAAGTCGAATGCTTCTAGGGCTTTGGCGTCGGAGATGATTTCGAATATGATTACTGCTATTGGAACTAGCGTCGGTGACCAGTTTGATATTACGAAGTTGCGGTATAATAAAATTATAATTATGAGTGTTGATGGGGAGGAAGCAACTTTTGTTAGAAATTCTTCAGGAGAAATTTTGTTTGTAAAGATTGGAGAATTTATTGATAGGTGTAAAAAAGATAATATTGATTGTTCTTTATATGAGGTTTTGTGTTTTGGGTTAAAGGATAAAAAAACAAAATTTAAGAAAATTAAATCTGTTATATCTCATACGATTGATGAAGGTATGCATGAGATTGTAACTTCTTATGGGAGGAGTGTTAAGATTACATCTTCACATAGCGTTTTTGTTTATGAAAAAAATAAAATTGTTTTAAAGAAAGGAGATGAAATAGGGCAGGGGGATATGATTGTTGCTCCCAAAAGTTTGTCTTTATTTAGAGAGGGAGAGAGTGAGGGTATTGATGTTTTGGAGTTGCTCTTGAAAAATGCTGGGAGTATTAGGGAGAAGGTATATGTTCGTGGAAGGAGTGTCGAGGAGTTGTTGAAGAAAAGGGTTGTCGAGAGACATAAGGGAAATAATAAGTTAATCGATAAAAGAATTGGGATTCCGAATGAGATTAGAAGTATGATTATCAGACGAAGGAAAGAGAAAGGGTTTTCGCAAAAATATATTTGTAGGAAGCTTGGGGTAAAGCAACCTTGTGTTTATTATGATTGGGAAAGTGGGAAAAATAAACCTTCCCTTGATTTGTTTAAAAAGTATTTAAAATTATTAGATTTGGATGAGGCTGAGGTGATGTCCAAGGTAAAAATAAAAGATTCTGTATTAGAAAAAGTATGGAATAGTCAATATAAAAATTCAGGCAGGAATCTTGTTAAGGACTATGTTGAATTTTCTGATTTGTCATTAGAGGATATTAAAGAGTTGGGGGATGTTAGGATATGTCCTGCTCATTATGCTAATAAGGGAATTAATAGATTTATTAGAATTGATAAAAGTCTTCTGGGGTTGATTGGATTTTGGTTAGCTGAGGGTTCTTGTTCTGAACAGAATGGGATAAGGTGTTCTATAGGTAATAATAATGGAAATTTAGTTGAAGAGTTGATTGGGAGTTATTATAATATATTTGGAGTAGAACCTAAGTTGTCTAAAAGTGCGCAGGGGTGTGATGAATTGAAACTTGTGAATAGGGTGGCGACGTTGGTGTGGCAGTCCATATTTGGATTTAGGGAGTATAGGTCTGATAATAAAGTATTTCCTAATATAATTTTTAATGTTTCTAAAGAATTACAATTAGAATTTTTGAGAATGTATTTTTTGGGAGATGGGACTTTGTCTAAGAATAATATTTCTTTTACAACTACTTCAAAGGATATGGCTAATCAGTTAATTTATTTGTTGTCTTCTTTTGGCGTTGTGGGTTCTGTTAGTGAAAAGGAACCTTCGGAGAATAGCTTGATAAAGTCAAGAAATAGGGCTTATATTGTTTCGGTTAGTTCTAGGGAAGATATTATGAAATTGAAAAAAGTTTGGGGAAGTCATAAGAATTCTGGACATCTTGATAGGAAGGTGGAGTCTTTGCATAAATCGGTTAATCAAAAGTATAAAGATATTTCTGGTGATTTGATTGGGTTGCCTGTTAGGTCGGTTAAAGAAGTGAAGGCAAGTGGTGGGCTTGTATATGATTTTTCGGTGGAGGAGGATGAGAATTTTATTGCCGGGTTTGGTGGACTTTGTTGTCATAATACTGATGCGGATGTTGATGGACAGCATATTAAGGCTTTGATGTTGACGCTGTTTTATCGGTATGTTCCGCAGTTGATTGAAGAGGGGCATATCTTCGTCGCTGTTGCTCCGTTTTATAAAATTAAGAAAGGGATGAAGGAGTATTATGTTTATAATAGTGAGGAGCTGAAGGCGAAGTCAATTGAGCTTGGTGGGAAGTTGGAAGTTAGTCGGTTCAAAGGTTTGGGTGAAATGAACGATGAGCAGTTGTGGGATACGACGATGAATCCGAAGACTAGGCGGTTGAAGCAGGTTTCGATTGAGGATGGTGTTGAGGCGGATGAAACATTTAGTTTGTTGATGGGGGATGCGGTTGCGCCTCGTCGAGCTTTTATTGAAGAGAATGCGGATAAGGCGGAGGTGGATTTGTAAGAAACCAAGGTTTCTTACCAACTTCCTGTTTGGGAGGAAAATTTAAGATGGAACGTGATTGTGGGGTTTGTGAATGTGATAAGAAGATTAGTGTTCGGTTTTGTCCGAAGTGTAAATCTGTTAAAGTTAAGTATGTTATGGGGTTGGCTAATGCATTTGGACTTATTCCTAATCAGAGATGTTTGGATTGTGGATTTGAAATGCAGAGTTTTCCTATTTTGACGACGACGAAGGGGGATTTAGCTGCACGTAATAGTGTACCCTCTAAGAAGGGAACTATACCGAGTGTACCTTTGAAAGGCAAAGTTCTGGATTCATCGGGCAAGGCTGTTGTGAGTTTGAAAAAGAAAAATGTTAAAGAGAAGAAAGTTGTCAAGAAAATTAAGGGAGGTAGGAAAAAATGAATGATGCGAAAAGTTTAAATAATAATGAGTCTTCTTATAAGAGTAATACTCGAGGGGGCGAAGAGCAATCTTTGACCCTCTTTAATACCATTTCTAAGCGTCTGATGATTTTTATTGATGGTGGGAATTTGTTTCATGGTGCTAAGAATTCTGGACTTGAATTGAGCTACGAAAAGTTGATTAAATTTTTGAGTAAAGATTATGATTTGATTAGAGTTTATTATTATACTGGTGTTCCGAAAATTGGTGGAGATAAAGATAAAATAAAGAATTATAACAAGCAAAAAGGTTTTTTGGATTATCTAGAAATGAAATTAAATGTTGATGTTGTTACGAAGCCTTTGGGTAGTATCGCTGGGAGGGTTTTTGAGAAAGGTATTGATGTGAGGATTGCTTCGGATATTATTTGGCATGGTTTATCGAGTAATTATGATGTTTTTATTTTGATTTCAGGAGATAAAGATTTAATGGATTGTTTGTTTAGAATGAAAGATAATGGTAAAAGAGTTGTTGTTGCTAATTTTGAAGGAAGGGTTAGTAAGGAATTAAAAAGAATCGCAGATGAGTATATAAATTTGAGTGAGCATTTGGAGGAAATTAGAAGATGAGTGAAGAAGATTTTGATGAGGATAAGATGGAAGAAGATTCAGATTCGGTTGAGAATGATGATGCTGATGTTGAAGCTGAGACTGTTCAGAGTAGCGATGAAGATGACGAGGAGGATGAAGAAATTGTTAATGATTCGTCAATTTCTGTTTCGCAAAAGCGTGAGGCTATGAAGGTGACTGTTCAGGCTAAGGAATTAATTGATGCTGAGATTTCGTCTGAGATGCGTGAGGCTTATTTGAATTATGCTATGTCGGTTATTGTTGCTAGGGCTTTGCCGTCGGCGGAGGATGGTTTGAAGCCGGTTCATCGTAGGATTCTTTGGGGAATGAATGAGATGGGAGTTACTCATAGCAAGCAGACTAAGAAGTCGGGACGTATCGTCGGGGACGTTATGGGTAAGTATCATCCACATGGCGATGCTTCGATTTACGATGCTATGGTTAGGATGGCGCAGAGTTGGAGTTTGAGGTATCCATTAGTTATTGGGCAGGGAAATTTTGGTAGCATGGACGGGGACAATGCGGCTGCGTCTAGGTATACCGAGGCGAAGATGGAAAAGATTAGTGATGAGATTTTGCTTGACATTGATAAGGATACCGTTCCGATGATGAAGAATTATGACAATAGTTTAGATGAGCCGATTGTTATGCCGGGGAAGTTGCCGAACTTGTTTTTGAATGGGGCTTCTGGTATTGCGGTTGGTATGGCTACGAATATTCCGCCACATAATTTGAATAATACTTGTAATTCTATTTTGACTTATTTGGAAAATCCTGAATGTGATGATAAAGAGTTGATTGCGGCGATTAAGGCTCCGGACTTTCCGACGGGTGGAAGTGTTAGTGGTGAGATTAAGAGAATTTATACTGAGGGTAGGGGTAGGTTGATTTTGGATGGTAAGGCTATTATTGAGGAGTCGAAGACTGCTAAGAGTAAGACGAAGATTATTATTACGGAGATTCCTTATCAGGTGAATAAGGCTACTTTGGTTGAGCAGATTGCTACGATGGCTCGGGATAAGAAGTTGCCGGACCTTGCTGATATTAGGGATGAGTCTTCAAAGGGAAAAGTTAGAATTGTTATTGAGTTGAGGAGGGACGCTGAGGCGAAGTTTACTTTGAATCGGTTGTATAAGTATACTCAGTTGAGGGTTTCGTTTAACGCGAATATGTTGGCTTTAGTTGGACATGTTCCGAAGCTGTTGACTTTGAGGGAATATATTAAGGTTTATGTTTCTCATCGACAGGGGATTATTAGGAAGACCAAGGAATTCGATTTAAAGAAGGCGCAGGCTCGGTTGCATATTGTTGAAGGTTTGATTGTTGCTCAGTCGAATATTGATGAGGTTGTTCGTTTGATTAGGGCGGCTCGGGGTAAGATCGAGGCTGCGAGTCAGTTGAAGACTAAATATAGTTTGAGCGATAAGCAGGTTGAGGCTATTTTGGAAATGAGATTGCACCAGATTACTTCTTTGGAGTTTGAGAAGTTGAACAGCGAGGATAAAGGGCTGAGAGAGTTAATTGAAAAGTTACAGAAGATTCTTGGTAACGAGAGTTTGATTTTAAAGATTATTAAGAGTGACTTGGAAGAATTGATGGCTAAGTATGGGGACAATCGGAAGACTAAGATTGTTGGTTCGGTTGATGAGTTTGAGGAGAAGGATTTGGTTGATAAGAAAGATGTTGTTGTGACGCTGACTTCTAAGGGATATATTAAGAGATTGGATTTGGCGGAGTATAAAGAACAGAAGAGGGGTGGCAAGGGAGTGATTGGTTCGGATTTGACGGAGGGCGATTTTGTTAAGGAGTTGTTGACTTGTTCGACTCATGATTATATGTTGTTCTTTACTGATAAAGGGAATGTGCATTGGTTGAAAGCTTATGAGGTTCCAGCGTCGGCAAAGTCTACGAAGGGTAAGGCGATTGTTAATTTGCTTGAGTTGAAAGATGAGAAGGTTACTTCGGTTTTGCCGGTGAAGAAGTTTGCAGATTATTTGATGATGGCGACGGAGAAGGGTGTTGTTAAGAAGATTGAGCTTTCGAATTTTGCTAATCCGAGGAAGGGAGGTATTAAGGCGATTAAGGTTGCTGAGACTGGGGATACTTTGATTGATGTTAAACCGATGAAGGAGAATCAGGAAGTTTTGTTGGTGACG
>JAHIEP010000024.1 GCA_018901375.1 Nanobdellota archaeon | reverse complement strand
TGGCGATGAAATCTTTGTCGCACTCGATTTGGAATTCGTTGTCGTAACATTCGGGGGCGATTTGTAGCCAGAAGCTTGATTGTGCGAGGGTTAGGCAGGTGCCTGCGTTTTTGTTTATTTTTTTGTTTTCTCCGACGGTGATGCTGTAATCGTTTGTGTCGTAGCCGATGTGACATTCGGTTTGTTCGTTGGAGTCTTGTTGTAGGTACCAGACTAAATCTGTTGGTGTTTGGTTTTGCGCGATTATCCATTTTTCTGCTGGTTGCGTATTTTCACCTGCGTGTTTTAGAGCTAGGACTGCTAGGCTTGTGTCTTTGACGTTTCCCCAGTTGTTTGATTCTTGTCGGTCTTTTAATTCTGTTACGCAGTTGTCGAAGATGTTGTCTGGGGTTGCTAGGATTGTTAGGGCGACTTCTTGAGTTGTTAGTTTTGAACAGTCACCTGCTTTTTCCTCGAGGCATTCGAATCCTTTTTCTGTTTTGTCTGGATTTTGTTGTGAGGTTGTCGAGGATGTTGACGTGGTGTTTGTTTCGTTGGTGGCTAGGGCTGGAGCGAGTGAGAATAGGATTAGGAATATTATTGCGAATGCGCACGTCTTTTTCATGTTAGGATGAGGACGAGGTTGTTTATAAAATTATTTATAGTTGAATGTCTTTGATTTTTAATGGGGAATTTTTATTTAGATATTGAGACGACTGGACTAGACCCGGATGTGGATGATATTCTGACTATTCAATATTAGGAGTTGAGTCCGGCAAGTGGAGATGTAATTGGTAGACTTGTTATATTGAAGGCTTGGGAAAGTTGTGAGAAAGAGATTATGGGGAAGTTTTTGAGGGAGACGAGTTTTCTTGATGCTTATGATTTTAGTTTTATTCCGGTTGGGTATAATTTGGGATTTGAGCATAATTTTTTGAAGAGGCGGGCGGAGGTGCATGGGTTGCCTGATATTGATATTTTGTCGAAGCCATTTATTGATTTGAGGGTGATTGGGATTTTGATGAAGGGTGGGGAGTTTAAGGGGTCGGGGTTGAACAAGATTACGGGGAAGGAGAGAGATGGGATGATGGTGCCGGTTTGGAATAAGGTTGGGGATTATGATAAGATAGTTGAGTATGTGGAGATGGAGGCTAGGGAGTTTGTTCGGTTTAATGTTTGGTTGTATTCTCGATTTCCTTCTTTGTTTATTGAGTGGAAGAAGACTTGGGATTATTAAATTTTTTTGGGTGTGTAATTGGCTGCAAAATTAAAAGGAACGCACCCAACTGGTGAACCTCTGGTGAGGTCCGGAAGGGGACAGGAGGGGGAACACGGAGGACACGGTAACTTCACTGATTGATTATTTTAAGATGCCTTTGTTGTTTGGGGAGTGGGGAGGGATTGGGTTAGATTTGTATTAATTCTATAGTAGCAATAAGCGAAAGGTTTATAAGTCATATATTCATAAAAATATTATGAAAGCAAAGACGCGAGATTTTGATGTATCGAAAGATAATAGATTAGAGAAAGATGTGGCTCAAAGAGCAAGCGATATGCCTCATGAGTACAGAAGAGATATTTGTACAGACTGTGGAAATTTAATAAAGTTTCCGCAACATAAAGTTGTTAATGGTCCATATAGTCATATTTCAGGTTTATCTGGAAGAGATGCTGATGTTTCATATGTTCATGGGTTCGGACATGCAGAACATAAAAAATGTGATTTTGTTAATAATGAGCAATTTTACGAAAACTTAAGAGCTTCTGTGGAAGAACTTGATGAAAGATGGATAAAACCGTCCTCTCAGCCACTTAGGATTGTAAAAAGTCTTACTTATGCATTTATGGATTTTTAATTTGAAACTTAAGCTTGTTTTTATTATTAAATTTTACTTTTATACTTTGGTTTTACATACGCTGTTTTTTGTTTTGATTGGATGGCTTTGCGGATTGTGTAGTTTATTGGGTTTTTCATTCCGGGCGAATTGGAACGCTTCGCGGTGGAACGGCTGTGTCGGTGGAACGACTTCGTCGGTGGAACGAGACTATGTCTCGGTAGAAAGGGCTTCGCCCGACTTGGTTGCTAGATTTCGTTTTTGTTTTTTGGTTTAACGTAGAAGGAATTTTTTGAGGTTCGGGATTTTTGTTGCATGGCTTTTTTTATTGTGTAGTTGATTGGGTTTTTCATGCCGGGTTCGGGTGGGCTTGTGATTCCGAATTCTTTGTAGATTGGTTTGTCGTAGTTTGGGGGGAGGCGTTTGTTTTTTAGGGACCAGGCGATTTGGGCTTTGATGTAGCCGTCTTTTAGGGGTTGGTAGTTTTTCTTGTTCCATTCTTGGATTGTGGTTTCGATGAAATCTTGGGGGAATTCTAGGGAGGTGAAGAAGGAGAGAAGTAGGCCGAGGGCTCGTTTTCTGCCGTCTTGGGGGATTCCTTTTAGAATTTTTGTGATTATTGGGGGGTACATTGAAGGATCTATTGTTAAACCTTTCAGGTTTGGTTGCCGGTTGCCGGTTGCCGGTTGCCGATAGACTTCTTTGGGTTTGGTTTGTTCGCCCCAGGATAGTGCTTGTTGGAGGAGTTCTCTGGCTTCGTCTGGTTCTGAGTCTGGCATGAAGGATTTTGTTTGGATTATTTTTAGTGGGTCAGCGTCGGTTGGTTTGAAGTCGGCGATTTGGTCTTTGGTTAGGACGATTGAGGCGAAGGCGGTTTTTTCGTGGAGGGAGTAGGGAGCTCGGAAGAGGTGACGGGAGGAAACTAGGATTACGTCGACGGCATCTTCGGTTGATTTGATTGTGTCTTCGATTTTGAATTCTTGGATTTTATTTTGTCTTACTTCGCCGCCGTATGAACTTGTTGCTTCGAGTTTTGCGGTATTGATTTTGCAGGTTTCACAGAAGTCGACTTCTCTTTCACTTATCCTCTCCATTTTTGCATTACAACTTGGACATAGCATCGCTACCTTTTTCTTAGTAAAGCCTTCTAATTCTGTTTTGCATTTTATGTCTGGGCATTTGTATTTGTAGTTTTTCTTTTTGATTGTCGGCTTGTTGCATTTTGGGCAGAGGTGTTCGGTTTTTAGTTCGCCTTGTTCTTTGAGTTTTTCTCTTGTGGTTAGTCCTAGGATTTCGTTGTTCATTGGGTTTCGGATTTGTTTGAAGATGTAGCCGGCGATTAGTCTTGGCCATTCTGGGAAGTGGTCTTTTGTTTTTTCGCCGTCGATTTCTTCGGGGAAGGCTTTGAATGGAACGATGATATGGAAGCCCTTTGAACCTGAATATTTTATTCCATAGTTTTTTATGCCGTGGGATTCGAGTTGGTCGATTAGGAGACGGGCTGCGATTTTTGCGTAGTCTAGGTATTTTGAGTCGATGTCGATTAGGAGGTCCCAGCCGATTTTTATTTGGTTGTATTGGTCGGGGGTCATGTCGGTGTTGATTTGCATTGGGTCTGACCAGAGTTCTTCGGAGCAGTGAAATGAGGTGGCGCCTTGTCTTGCTTGGTTCGGGATGTCATTTGGGTAGTCGAAGGTGTCGGGGCGTTTTGCGAAGAAGCGGTTGTTGAAGTTAGCGACGGTTTCTCTGTGTTTGCAGAAGTCGAACATGGCTTGTTGGATTTCTTTTCTTGAGTAGTAGGTTGGGGCGGTTAGTTCTGTTTTTGATTTTGGTTCCATGTTATATATAGGAGTCTTTGGTTTTTAGAGATTGTTGTAGTTGGGTTTGATTGGAATTGGCGTTGGTGCTTGGTTTTTGTTTGGTGGTGATGGTGGAGCTGTCGTTGATGGTGCGAGTAAGGCTGTCACGGGTGGAGGAAGTTCTATTCCTGTTCCTCCGGCTTTGCCTAGTTGATGAAAGAGTTAAAGAGTTTTGTTGATTCTTAATTCTATATAGATGAACATGATGAGGGAGATTATGAATCCGATTAGGGAGATTGATATGTCGGCTAATTCTATGTTGTTTGATAGATATGATTTTATGAACAGGTATAAAATTATGAGGTAGTTTAGGGCGTGGATGATTAGTTGAAGTAGGGCTATTTTTCTTTTCATATTAGTAGTTTGATTATTCCGTAAGTTACTACTATAATTGCTATGATTCCGAGTATAAGCATAAAGTTGTCTAGTTTTGTTAGGGATTTTTCTTTCATGTTAATATTAGTTTATTGGGTTATAAATAATTATTGGTTGTTGAGTGTAATAATGTTTAGGGTAGAAAGTTTTAAATTCTTGTTTTATTTGGTATTGTGATGGAGAATTGTATTAATGAGGTTGAGGTCGTGACGATTAGTGAAGACGGGTTGGTTTGTATTCCTAGGCTTGCAAGGGGGTTGAATGGTTTTCAGAATGGATGTAAAATTAGCGTAGTTATTTGTGATGATAAAATTGAGCTTAGGCCTTTGGGGGGAGAATTAAGCGAGGAGTGCATGTGTATGATTGCTAGCGAGGACGCTTTGTCAGAAAATTGGCTTTCTGAAAAGGACGAGGAAGCATGGAAGGATTTGTGAAGGGAGACGTTGTCGTTTTGCCGTTTCCGTATACGGATTTTTCGAAGGTAAGGAAAAGGTCTGCTGTTGTAATTGCTACGCTTCATGGACAGAATATAATTTTAGCTCAGATTACTACGAATAAAAGAGATGATGAGGATTTGGTTTGTTTAACGAAAGGGGATTTTTCTTTTGGTTCCTTGAGGTTGGATAGTTTTATTATGACTTCTCTTATTTTTACGGCAGATGCTTCTAAAATAAGTTATAAGGCTGGGCAATTAACTCGGGATAAAATAAAGGAAGTTGAGGGAAAACTTTGTGAAATGTTTACTCGGTGATAATCTTGAGTGTAATAATGTTTAAATAAGAAGCTGGGTGTTTATTTGTATGATATTAAAATTGGATGATCCGAAGTTGATGAGTGACGCTGTGGCTGTGGTTTCTGAGATAGTTACCGAGG
>JAHIEP010000023.1 GCA_018901375.1 Nanobdellota archaeon | reverse complement strand
GTGGGCGGCGGTGATTCCGATGGTTTCTGATGCTTTGGTTTTTTCGGATTTGGAGGGGCGGGTTTCGGTTTTGTCGTCGGGGGGTTATACTTTTTACGACGCTGATAAGGATGTTGCTTCGGTTCAGGTGAAGAGGGATGTGGACGAGGGGGTTATGAATAATATGAGGATAATTTTTGAGTTTTCTGGGAATAGTGTTAGCAGTGTTGTTCCGGCTCCGAATTCTGGGGGGACGAAGGTTTATAGTTTTGATTTGGGTGGGCGGGGGGTTCCGTCGAGAGTTTCGGTTGCGCCAATTTTTGTGGTTGGGGAGAGGGAGAAGGTTGGGGTGATTACTTCTGGTGTGGATATTCTTTCTGGAGTTTCTGATGTTGTTGTTCATGGATATTACTTAGGAGAAGATTATCCCGTTGGGACTGACGTATTTAGTATGGGTTCTCTTATTAATTCTGATTCTTGGATTGTTGGAACTGGGAGTGTGTCTGGGTATTCAGCGAATGGTGCGGCTTCTGAAAATGAAAGAGAGATGGGGATTGGTCCGTATGGTAATAGTGTTTTGTTATGGAAGGCTATTCCGGATTCTGTTAGCGGTGCTGATGGGGGGTGGAATGGTGGGGGTATTTCTATAGATTCTACTAAATCGTATAGGAGCACAGTGTGGATAAAGAAGACTGGGAGCAATGGGGGTAGTACTTATTTTGGTTGCCATGGTTCTAGTACTAATAATTTGAATGGGGTTGCTAATACTAATCCTTATTTTTGGGCTGGAGATTTGCCGATGTTAGATAGGTGGTATTTGTTGGTCGGTTATATTCATGGAAGTGGAGATTCGTCTACGACTAGTTATGGTGGTATTTATGATGGTGTTACGGGCGAGAAGGTCATAAGCATGACTGATTATAAAAATAAGCCTGGTGCGACTACGCAGGTTCATAGGACATATTTGTATTATGATACTACTATTACGGATAGGCAATATTTTTGGAGTCCTACTTTTGTAGAGGTGAGTGATTTTGATTTGCCTTATGGGATTTTTTGAGGTAATTTTATATAATGTAGTTGAGTTGTATTATTATGAATATGAAAAGTGTTTTGGCTGAGGAGTTGAAGTTGATTTCGCTTTCGCGCGAGGAGGTTTTGAGGCTTGAGAAGATTGCTAAGGATTTTGTGAAATCTTTGAAGGGCGAGGGACTGAAAGCTTTTGTTGGAGGTAGTTTGGCAAAGGGAACACTGATTAGAAAAACTAGTTTTTCTAATCAGTCGGAAGTCGGAAGTCGGAAGTCGGAAGTGAGAGAAAGTAGGCAGGATGTGGATGTTTTTGTTGTGTTCGATTATAGCGAGGATATTTTGAAATTGGAAAAGATTTTGTCTGGGATGAAGTTACCTGGTGAACTGAAGAAGGTTCATGGGTCGAGGGATTATTTTCAGATTGAATGTGATGATTGTTTGTTGGAGGTTATTCCGGTTGTGAAGAATCGGGACCCGGAGTTGGCGGAGAATATTACAGATGTTTCGTTGAGTCATGTTAAATATGTCGTCGGTGAGATTAAAAAAAATGTTGGGATTGCGGATGAGATAAAGTTGGCGAAGGCGTTTTGTCGGGCTCAGCGTTGTTATGGGGCGGAGAGTTATGTTCACGGTTTTAGTGGATATTCGTTGGAGGTTTTGGTTATTTATTTTGGAGGGTTTAAAAATTTTTTAAAAAAAATTTGTGGTGGTCGGAATTCGGCAGTGGGTGGTCGGGTGATTATTGATCCTTTGAAATATTTTAGGGGTGAGAGGGAAGTTATGAGTGAGATTAATTCTTCGAAGTTGAATAGTCCGATTGTTGTTGTGGATCCGACTTATAGGTATAGGAACGTGACGGCTGGGTTGGGGCTTGAGACTTATGAGAGGTTTGTTGGAGTTGCTTCGGATTTTTTGAAAAGACCGTCGCTGGATTTTTTTAAGTTGAGGGAGATTGACGTCAAAGCGCTTCGTGATTTGACCGTCGGAAGTCGGAGATTTGTTGAGGTTGATTTGTCTACTAATAGGCAGGAGGGGGATATTGCTGGGACGAAGATGAAGAAGTTGTTGGATTTTTTTGTGAGGGAGTTGGAGAGGAAGGGGCAGGTTGTTTTGAGGAAGGAGTTTGATTATTCTGGTTTTGGGCAGAGGGCTAAGGGGTATATTGTTGTTTTAGAAGTTAAAGAGATTGAGGTTCGGGGTCCGAGTGTTGGACTTGAGAATGCTTCGAAGGCATTTCTCAAGTCCAACTGCGGTAGTCGGTTGTCGGTAGTCGGTAGTCGGGGTGACTGTGTATATAAGAAAAAAGGATTTTGGTGGGTTAAGAAGGAAATGAGTGTTGAGAAAGTTTTTGAGTTGGTTAAGAGGGTTGAAGAGGAGATGGGCGCAAAAATCGAAGATTTTTGCTAGTGTGTTAGTGTGTTAGTGCTTTAGTGCTTTAGTGGCTTGGCTTAGTGATTTTTAGAACTTGGGATTTTGCGGATTAGTTTGATTTTCGCGGATCTTTTTTGAGGATTGGATTAGATATATTTTGTAGTGGAATATGCTAAATCTTGGCTCTTTGGGTTTTGAGCTGTGCCTGATAATAGATTTGGAGTTTGTATTATTAATCTATCATCTAAAGGTTCCTGTAATTGATACCCTCGATCTCTTTGTTGAAGATGATATTGGTTGTCTATTTTTGAATCTAGAAATGGTGTGTGATTTCTTCTCATTCTTTTTGATGCTTGTGATGATGTCATTTTATTGGTTTCTCAATTCTCTTAATTTATCTGCAGTTAATTTTCTGAGTAATTTTTCTATTCCGTCTTTGTTTGAAGTGACTTGTTCTGATTTGGGGTGAGTGTATGCTTCTCCTTGTATTCTTTCTTTTATTTCATATAGATTTTTAGAAATTTTTTCGGCTATATTTTGATAGATAATATCTCCATTTTCTTTTATATTGTATCCTTGTAAGGATTTTCCTGTTTTTCTTTTTTGAAGAGTATATTTGTTTTCCATTTTATTTTCTTTGATTTTTTATGTAATCTCTAGTGTTTTGTCCATCGATTGTTCCATAGAATCTTTGTCCGTTTATATCAATGTATGTGTCGTTTGGGTCTCTGGCGTTTGGGTTGCCGATGACGTTTCTTGTTTGAGGTGTAGTTTGTTTTTCTTGAAGATGATTATTTACAATTGCAGATATTGAGAATGCCAATCCTGCTCCTATCAATATTCCTCTAAAGGCTCCATCATAATATTCCTTTTTGTTTTCCATCTTAGTTTTTCCAGGCCATTTCGAACATGTAGGCTAGGGACGTTGTGAAGAACGGAGAGTTTATCCAGACGCCGTAGTCGAAGTCTTCGTGGACGTTTGTTGGTTTGATTGTGAAGATTAGTTCGGTTTTGTCGGCGATTACGAAACGTGCGTTGATTGGTCGGGATCTGATTTCTACGCCGAGTTTTTTTCCGAGTTTTTTTGCTTCTTCTTCGTTGTCACTAATCATGACTTTGACGTCGACGTTTCTCCTTTTGAGTTTTGCGAAAATGTCTTTGAACATTTTTAGTTTTGAGTGGAGTTCGTACGAGGATGAAGTTAGGTGGATTGTTCTTTGGGCGGTTTCCATTACTGCTCGGATTTGTAGGTAGAGATTGCTTCGGCCTTTGATTGAGGTTGAGAGTTCGTGGTTTTTTATTGGTTCGAATCCGGTTTTGTGGAGTTCTTGGAGTTCTTTGTATTCGATTGTGTCTTTTAGGTTGCAGAGTGTTTTGATTTTTTCTTCGGCGTATTGAGTTGTGTTGTTTTTTAATTTCTCGATGACGATTTCGGGTTTTACGGCGATGTATTTTACGGGCTTGCCTAGTTTTTGTATTACGAAGCCACGCTTTTCTAGAGATTCTAGGACGTCGTAAGTTCGGGAACGTGGGACGCCTGAGATTTCTGCGATTTCACCGGCTGAAGAAATTCCTTTACTAAGTAGGGCGAGCCATACTTTTGTCTCGT
>JAHIEP010000022.1 GCA_018901375.1 Nanobdellota archaeon | reverse complement strand
ATAATTCAATTAGAGAGAGGACGGTTACGTTTAGAGGATTTCACGGGTCTGTTGATTCTGCTGATTCTATTATGAAAGGTTACGCTATTTTTTACAACTTTATTAGAAAACATCAGACTCTTGGGTGCTGTCCTTATGAGTTGGCTTGTCCTTCTTTGAAGTTAGAGAGTCCGAATAAGTGGTTGGAATTGATTGGGATGAGTAAGAAGGATTAAAGTTTTATTTTAATTATCTTATCTAATATTTTATCCATTTTATTTTTAGAATCATCATAATAAATAGTTGCAAATAAAATAACAATTAATGATACTATAATTGCAACATCATATAATTCTTGTATAGCCATTACTATTACAAAACCTAACAACGATATAGTCCCAAACGTTAAAAATATTAAAGCTTTTTGAGATTCAAATTTATATTCCATATCTAATTTGTTTTTTATCAAATCGCATTTTTCCATTTTAATGATTTAATGATTTTTTAAAGAATCCGATACTTATTCCGAAAGCAAGTGCCGAGAGTATCATTTGAATTATTATAGAAGTGTTTGTAATGTCTATGGGTTTTGTTCCTATTATTGCTATTATCATTATTGCTCCTATTATTCCAAACGTCATAGAAATAGGTAAGAAAAATAGACTCAAATTTATACCCTTTTTTTTCACCATCTTTTTCATATTATCCTTATAACTTTCTCCCTTATAATTGTTTTGTTCCATTTTTTGTTTTTCATTTTCATCATTACCAACCGCTAAGGTAACAATGTAGGGAGGTAGAAAAGTTTATAAATGGTTTTTCGTAGAAATGATTATACGAGAAAACTGGGCGTCGATGGGCGTCATTCGATTATAGATTATCTCGAAAAATAATATGGATACGAAGAAAAGACAACTTGTTGTGCCGGGAGAAACGATTGTTTCTGGGAACGAATTTTTGCCTGGCGAGGGTGCTTATCGGGACGGTGTTGAAATTGTTGCGGGGAAATTTGGGATTGCGAATATTTTTGAGAAGCATGTGCGGGTTGTGCCGGTGAGTGGGGCTTATTATCCTCGACGGGGAAATACAATTATTGCGACGATTGTTGATATTACTTTTAATGGATGGTTGATGGATTTCGGCGGGGCGCAGAATGCTTTTTTGCCAGTTGCTGAAGTTCCGAGGTTTGTTAATAAGAATGAGATGCAGGAATTTTTGGATTTTGGTGAGACTGTTATTGTGAAGGTTTGGGATGTGAAGTCGCGGGGTGTTGATGTTTCGATGAAGATGAGGGGATTTGGAAAGATTGAGGGTGGTATGATAATTTCGGTTGGAGCTAATGAGGTTCCTCGGATAATCGGAAAGGAAGGTAGTATGGTTAAGATGATAAAGGGTGCGACGGGTTGTGATGTGACTGTTGGGCAGAATGGGAAGGTTTGGATTCACGGGAGGTCAACTGATGACGAGGTTAATGCTAAGAAGATTGTTGAATTTATTTCGGAGAATGTGACGGTGAATGGGTTGACTGAAATGGTTGAGGGGAAGATTAAGGAGATGGGGCTGTCGCTTCGGGAGTCGGGAGTCGGGAGTCGGGAGTCGGAAGATATTGAGATTGTTGCGGAAGATACTGATGGAGGGAAACAATGAAATCTTTGATTTCATTGGGGGGCTCAGCTTCGCTGGGGACTTGGCGGAATGTTAGTGGGGGTGCGGAATGATGGGGGATAATTTATATAAGGAGCGATATAGTAAGCGGGGGATGACTGAGGTTCGGCCGATGACTGCGAAGGTTGGGGTTGTTCCGTCGGCTGATGGTTCGGCTATTTTTGAGACTGGGAAGACGAAGGCGATTGCGGTTGTTCGGGGTCCGAGGACTTTGCATCCGCAGCATATGCAAAATGCTAGGACGGGAATTTTGAGAGTTAATTATGGAATGATGCCGTTTTCTGTTGAGGATAGAATTAGGCCTGGTCCGAATAGGCGAAGTGAGGAAATTTCTAAGGTTGCTGAATGGGCTCTTAGTTCTGTTGTTGATTTGTCTGGTTTTCCAAATACTGTTGTTGATGTTTTTATTCAGATTCCGCAGGCAGATGCTGGGACTCGGGTTGCTGGGATTAATGCGGCTGCTATGGCTTTGGCTCACGCTGGACTTCCTATGAAGGAAATGGTTTCGGCTATTGGGGTTGGGAAGATAGATAAGACTTTAGTTGTTGATTTAGATAAGTATGAAGATAGTCTTTTTCACGACGGTGAGGGTTCGACTGATATTCCGGTTGTTATGACTTCTCGAGGGAAAGAGATTGCTTTGTTGCAGTTAGATGGGAAGATTTCTTTTTCGGAATTTAGGGAAGTTGTTGAGATGGCGAAGAAGGCTTGTGGGGATATTTTGAAAGTTCAGACGCGTGCGTTGCACGAGGTATCAGGTGACAGGTTACAGGTTACAGGGGGGGATGATGAGTAATTATATTATGCCTAATTTGCAGATTGAGAAGATTGAAAGTTATTTGAATAAGGAAGGAAAGAGGCTTGATGGGCGGAAGGCTGAGGAGTATAGGGAGATAGTTGTTGAGGATGGGGTTAGTGTGAATTCGGCTTCGGCTGTGCGGGTTAAGTTTGGGAAGACTGAGGTTTTGTGTGGGGTTCATTTGGCTTTGGCGACTCCGTATCCAGATAGTAAAGACGAGGGGACGTTTATGACTTCGGCAGAATTGCATCCAATGGCTTCGCAACAGTTTGATATTGGGAGACCTGGAATTGAGGCGGTTGAACTTGCTAGGGTGATTGATAGGGGAATTAGGGAATCTGGTTTTATTGATTTTAAGGGACTTTGTATTCGAGAGGGTGAGAAAGTTTGGCAGGTTTTTGTGGACATTGTTGCGATTAACGACGACGGGAATTTGTTGGATGTTGCTGGGCTTGCTGCGATAATTGCTTTGGGTCGAGCGAGGATGCCTGTGTATAACGAGGCAGAGGACAAGGTTGATGAGGGATTTAGCGATGAGGGGATTCCTTTAAAGAAAGATGTTTTGTCTTTTAGTATGACTTTTCATAAAGTTGGGAATACTATTGTGGCTGATGTTAATCAGGAGGAGGAGTTGATTTCGAAATTTAGGTTGACGATTGCGGTTGGGGACAATAATGGAGAGCCAAGAATTACAGCAATGCAGAAGGGGAAGGCGGGGACAATTAGTGTGGATGATATGGAAACTATTTTAAAGCTTGCTGAATCTAAATGGAAGGAGATGTTTGGAAAAATTAAAGAACATGTGTTCTCTTAATTTTTCCAGTGTGTTAGAGTGTCAGTGTGTTAGAGTGTCAGTAGGGCTGATGCCCGTTGGGGGTGAGAAAATAAAGGATAATAAAATGGAAACTGTATGTAAACATAAGGAAGGAGTTGTTGAAAGTATTGTAAGAGATTCTTTGAAATTAAGTGATGGTGTTGAAATCGCTCAAAGAAGTGTTATTTCTAAGTTGGGTGATTCTTATGTCGAGAGATCTGATATAATTGATATTTTGGATAGAAGTGGAGTCTATCATCAAGAACATTTTAGTAGCGGAGAGATAAATGATAAAGGTAGAGATTATTTAAAAACCGTTAGTGAATTGGCTGGAAGTGGTGGTTATTCTGCTGGAAGATTTGATTTATTGTCCGAACTACCTACTAAGATGATTATGAATCGTTTGAGGGTTTCTGATGTTTATGAAATGAGGAGGGCCGATAATGTCGCCTAATATTGAATTTTCTAAGTATGAAAGGGCGAGGATAATTGGGGCTCGGGGTTTGCAGATTTCGATGGATGCGCCGTTGCTGGTTGATATGGATGAGGGGGATTTGGATGCGGTTAATTATGACCCGTTGAAGATTGCTGAGAAAGAGTTGGATTCTGGGGTTTTGCCGATTTCGGTGAATAAGCCGATGCCAAAGAGGAGAGAGGAGAGTCTTGATAGAATTAAGGTTGAGGAGCCTAAGGTTTCCGACGCTGAGAAGATTAGGGTTGAGCGGGAAGAGGAGAAGAATATTGTTGATGGTGGGGAGATGATGGGGTTGACGGATTCTAATGAGGAGCCCGAAGCGGATAGTATTACTGAAGAAAGTCCTGAAGAGGATGGGATTGAATAGATTAGGGGCAACGTCCTAAATTAAATTTTAATTTAATTTAGGGAAGGCTCATTGCGGTGGATGGCTCAGCGTTGCTGGGGTTTCGGTATTTCGGGGATTGGGTGGAAGGTGTAAGTTTTGGGGGGAGGATTTTTGAGTTGTGGAATGGGGTTGAGTTTTGGGAAATATTTTTAAGTTGGTTTTTTGTATATTTATTATGGTAACTGATGAGCGGGGTAGGGAGATAATGGCTATGGAATATGCTATGGAAAAGAATTCGAAGAAAAAATATGGTTTTCAGCTTTGTAGTTTTTCGAAGGGTTGTGATCTTTTAGAGAGTTGTTTGGTTGAAAAAATAAGGATGCAAATTATTCCGAGAAAGGATTTGTTTTACTGTCATGATGTGCCTAATATAGAAAGAGAATGTCCTATGCATATGCTGTATGGTTTGCCCGACCTTTTGAGAAAGAAATATGATGAAAGTACTTACAATGAAAAATTGAGGGAAATCTGCGTCGCTGTTGATGAGCTTGTGCATAATTTGCATGACTCGGTGATGGAGGAATATGATAAGCTGCATGTTAGGAGCAAGTGGAATGAGTTTGTTGAAGGTGCGAGGCATCTTTATTCGAGAACCGTAGGGGAAAGTTTATAATATCTTTTGTGTTTGTTGATGTATGTTTATTAAAGAGGTTGTGCCGACGTATGTTAAGAATTCTCGGGGGGAGCGGAGTGTTAAAAATTATTATCGGAAAGTTTAAATAGATTGAATTATTAAAAAGTCATATGAAACAAATAAGGGTCAATTATGAATTTGAAGTTTTGTTGTCTTTATTAAAGAAGGAGATGCATGGGAGAGAATTAGCGAAAGAGTTGGGCACTTCTCTTACGAGGGTTCAGTCTATACTTAATGATTTAAGAGATGGGAATGTTTTGGATTATAGGAAGGTTGGAAAGAATCATATTTATTTTATTAAGAAAAATATTGTTTCTCGGTCGTATGTGCTTAGTGCCGAGAATTATAAATTCGTTAGAGTGGTTTCTAAGCATCCTTTTTTGGAGCCTTTGTTTGAAGATATTATTAGTAAGAGCGGTTCTGGATTGATTGTTTTGTTTGGAAGTTATGTTAAGGGGAATGCTCGGAAGGAAAGTGATGTTGATATTTATATTGAGGGTGTGGATGAGAAGGTAAAGAAAGATGTTGAGAAAGTTAGTGATTTGGTTAGTGTTAAGATTGGAGCGTTTGATAAAGATGCTCTTCTTGTTCGGGAGATAATTAAGGATCATGTTATCATAAAGGGGGGAGAGGAGTTTTATGATAAAATCGGATTTTTTGAGTAAGTTAAAAAGGGCTAAGACCCTGTTGCTTGTTGAATCTTCTGAGGAAATTTCTGTGGCTTATTTGATTAAGAGTGACAAGTGTATTCGGGTTGCGAAGTTGGCGTATGGGGCTGGGATTTATGAGAACGCGATTGGGGAGGCGTATTATTCTATTTACAATAGTTTGATGTCTTTGTTTTATCGGTGTGGGATTAAGTGCGAGAATCATACAGCTTCGGGGATTTTGTTGGGAGAGTTGTTTGGGTTAGTGGAGTTGTGTGAGATATTTACGGAATTCAAGAAAGATAGAATTGATAATCAGTATTATTTGCCCGTTGCGGATGGGGAGCCTGTTGATGGTGAGAAGTGTGGGAAGAAGATTAGGATTGCTCAGCGGTTTAATTTGGAATTAAGGGCTTATGTTTCTAGGATTACTCTCGAGGAAATTGGGGATGTACGTGAAAGGTTCGAGGAGATAGATGGCTCAAAAAATCTTTGATTTTTTGGATGGCTCATCTGCGGATGGATGGCTCACTTCGTGGGGGCTTGGTGGATGGTGTAAGTTTTAGGAAGAGGGTTTTTTAATTGTGGAATGGAGTTGGGGATTGAGAAAGTTTTATTAATGTCCTTTGAGTTTTATTATTATGTTTATTAAAGAGGTTGTGCCGACGTATGTTAAGAATTCTCGGGGGGAGCGGAGTGTGCAGGTT
>JAHIEP010000021.1 GCA_018901375.1 Nanobdellota archaeon | reverse complement strand
AACGAAATTTCTCTTCCGATTGGAATTGAAATTTAGAGACGCGTTGCGTTAGATCGTGTTGCGTTAGATCGCTTTGCGTTAGATCGCGTTGCGTTAGATCGCTTCGGCTTTAGATCGCTTCGCGTTAGATCGCGTTGCGTTAGAGACGCGTTGCTTTAGAGGACTTGTCGTTTAGAATGGGAAAATTTTTGGGAGTGGTTGTTAAATGGTAAACGTGGTACCCTCACTGATTTATTTTTAAATTTGGTTGGGGTATGCTAATTTTTGCGGATTTCTCGACGACGAGTTTGGTTTTTTGGGGTGGGTTTTGTTTTGGGAGTGGGTGTTAAAAAAAGGGGGAAGATTTGAGCGGATTTTTTTGAGATGTAGTAAGAATTTTAAAGGTGGGTTTGTTATAAGCTATATGGTTAAGACTGAGAAAAAAAAGAAAGGCGAGGTGGAAAAGAAAAAAATAAAATCGTCTTCTAGTGTTGCATATAAAAGAGTAATGGCTGCGTTAACGAGACTTAGAATGAGAAACTAATGGGAAGTCGGTCTTCTAAAATAGAAATTGTTATCGTTTTGTTAGCTTTATTTTTTACTATTTCTAGTTTGATTATTAGTTTTTTATTTCCGGAATTGCAAATTTTGGTTCTTACGATTTTGACTCTTTTGTTGCCTGGAATTTATCAGATAGGGCACATTATTGCGAAAGAATATATTCGTGCAAAAAATGAAAAAGATTTTTCGGAGCTTCAGTATTTTACCGACGTCATAAAAAAAGAAAATGAGTCTATGAGGAAGAGATTGGAGAAATATGGCGAGGAATTCGAAGAGGATTCTGAATTTTCATCAAGTGAAAGTAGTAAGAAGGTTTTATAAAAAGATTTGATTATTTGTGTTTATGAAAAGAGGATTGGTGGTTGTTTTGATGTTTGTTTTTTTAGTTGGGTTCGTTGCTGCTTTCCCATTAGATAACCTTGAGTACCAAACGGGACAAGCGGATGTTGTTTATGTTTATCGGAATGATAAGATGATTAACGAGGGGTTTGTTGAGGTTTTTGAGGACATGGGTTTGAGTGTTGAGTTTGTTTCTGATAAAGATATTAAGGACGTGGATTTTTCTGGCTATGATTTTGTTTTTGTTGGCGACGAGAGATTGAGGAATTTGAAGTATTTGGTGGGGATGCCAGTGATTTTGGCGAATCCTTATTATGCTAAGGATTTTGGTTTTATTGGGAGGGGGCGGATTTCGAAGACTTCGGCTAATGCTCCTTTGAGGGTTGGGGTTAATCCACTTATTGAGGTTTATGATAGGGCGTCTTTTAAATTAGGGAGTAGAGGGATTCCTTATTATTATATTCCTGCTAAGTATCAAGACAGCGAGGCTGAGGGGATTGCTAAGACGCCGAAGGGGTACAGGGTTGCGGTTGGGGATGTGATTTCTTATTTGCCTG
This sequence comes from Nanobdellota archaeon, assembly GCA_018901375.1. GTDB lineage: Archaea > Nanobdellota > Nanobdellia > Pacearchaeales > GW2011-AR1 > JAGVXH01. Next base: position 5,874 of record JAHIEP010000021.1, on the reverse strand, counting down.
ATAAATGTTTTTTCGGAATTGTCGAGGCTGAGTATTGGACGGAGGATGCTAGGAATATGTTTAGGGGATGTGTTGAGCATGTTTTTTCTGGAGGAATTCATGATGTTGAGATTGTTGGGGATTATGTGAATGGGGTTAATGGGGTTCGGATTAAGGATGTTGATTCTGGAGATTATTTGTTGGACAGTGTCGCTGTTTTGGAATGTAATAAGAGTTATAAGGTAGATTTTAAGACGGTGAATGTTGGGGAGCGGACGGAGAATGTTTTGATTAGTGGGGTCTTGGGTTCTTTTAATTGGAGTGCTACGAGGGTTGGGTTGTTGGCTGGGGCGAGTACGACGACGGGGTCGAAGACTTTTGTTCCGGGTGAGGTTGGGGTTTTTGATTTGGTGATTTCTGCTTTTGTTGAGGAAGACGCTACGCCGCAAAACAATCAGAGAAGTAGAAGTGTTGAGGTTGTTTGCGACTAGGGGGTAGGGGGTAGGGGGTAGGTCTGGGAGATGCTTGGTTGCAGATTAAAAAATTGAGCATGGATTTTTTATTTTTGGGGTTTTGGGTTTCTTTGGGAGTGTGGGCTTTTTTTATGAACGGACTTACATGGACTTGGAACGGACTTACATGGACTTTGATTTGGGATTTGGTTTTGGAGTAGGTGTCAAGGGGGAGGGTAATGATTGAACACAGATGACACGGATTGCACGGAGTGGATGGGAAATAGATTATAGAAAATAAAGGGGTGTGTTGAATGTTGTTGTTATTAGATAATGGTAAGTTTTTTAAAGGTGGGATATGTTGGATTTTTATTGAATGGAACCGTGGCTGATAATATACAAGTGATTACTGAAAGGGATTAACTAGAGACGTCGGTTGTTGGGAGAGAAGTTAGGTATTAGCTGTTAGCTTTTAGATGTTAGGTATTTGTGGAATAGGTTGAAATCTTATAAGTTGAAAGGATAGTGAAATGGAGAGTTTGAAATTGGTGTTGGTGGGGTTGTTTGTGATTGTTGTTTTTGTTTCAGGGAATAGTTTTGTTGGTTTCTTGAAGAGGAAACGGAGAGAGTCTCGGACTTTTGTCAAGGTTCTTGATTGTCTTGAGAGTCCTGGTTTTGGGGCTGTGAAAGTTACGTATGGTTGTTGTCTGGATGGCGATGAGGCGATTATAGTTCAAGACAGCGAGGGGGAGGATGTGATATTCAGACCGATTTCTCTGGGTCAATATTTTAAGATTGAAGATTGGCTGAGGATTCGGGGTTGGGAAGATTCTGAATCTATTGACGGGAGCAATACTCCAATTTATATTTGGAATCGGTCGGGGTGATTGGTCGGAAATTGTAAAGATGAATACTCTGGGTTTTGAGCTTGGGGTATTCATCTTTGGTGGAAAAAAATTTGTTGGAGGTAGGTATTCTGATTTGATGGAAAGATTTATATAATATCAAATGATATTATGGTATGGAAACGAAGATTGTTGGGTATAAGGAAAGTAATTGCGTGGCGAGAAGTCCGACGTTGCAGACGGTGTTGATGGTTGAGCGGTTTATCGACGAGAATTCTGGGGAATTTAAGAAGACTGAGTTGTTTAATCGTTTGCCGAAGAAGGTGATGTGGCAAACTTTTCAGGTGATTATGGAATATTTGGAGAGCATTAGAAAGATTGTTTATGACAGCGAGGGGTTTGTTGTTTATATTTGGAATCCGGAGTTTTATGAGAAAGTAAAAAATAGGCCGGTTATTGAAATATGAGACCGGACAAAGTTGTATTTATCGACGAGAGTTTAGAAAATTGTTTTAATAGTTTGAGAGATGGTGACCCTATTAAGAAAGGAATTACTAAAGCCATTCTTGAGCTTAGGGAAAATTGTTTTGCCGGAAGGAATGTTAAGAAGAATTTGATCCCTAGAGAATTGATTGAGAAATATGGAATAGATAATTTGTGGATTTATAATTTGCCATCTGCTTGGAGGTTGTTTTATTCTTTAACATCTGGAGGAGAGGTCGATTTGATTGCTGCTATTTTGGATTGGATGGACCATAAGGATTATGAGAGGTTGTTTGGGTTTTAATTTTGTAGAAATTTGTCTTCGGTGTTTCATCAATTAAAAGTAGTAAGACATATTTATATATAAGAAGTTATTTTGTTGTGTATGGTGATTACGAAGAGTATGGAGTTCTGGCGAAAACCATTCACGTTTTTTTCTCTATGCTCAAAAAAGAGGGCGGTTTGTTTTTTTGTTGTTTGTATTTTTTTATTTGGATTTGTTTCGGCTTTCCCATTAGATAATCTTGAGTATCAAACGGGACAAGCTGACGTTGCTTATATTTATCGGAGTGCTGCTGCCGTCGATGATAATGTTTTGGATGTGTTTGATGATTTGGGTTTGAGTGTTGACGAGATTAGCGAGAGTGCTTTGAAGGGTTTTGATTTTTCGAATTATAAAATGATTTTTCTGGGGGATGAGAGGTTTAGGAATGCGGATTGGATTCCGGTTGGTGAGTTGCCGACGGTGATTGCGAATTATTATCGGGGTGCGGAGTTTGGTCTGACGGATTATGATGGGATTTCGAAGTTGGCTGGGACGGAGCCGTTGAGTGTGCGGAATGACGGGAAGGTTTTGAAGGTTTATACTCAAGCTAAATATAAGCTTGGTGGGATTTCGATTCCGTATTATTATTTGGACGACGAGAACAAGGCGGGAGGGATGAAGTCGGTTGCTCGGACTTACACTGGCGACGGGGATGTTCATGATTTTGGGGATGTGATTTCTTATGCTTCTGCTGGGACTAAGTTGATGAATGGGAAAACTACCGAGGGGAAAATTTGTTTTTTTGGAATTGTTGAAAGTGATTTTTGGACGGCTGCGGCTAGGAATATGTTTAAAGATTGTGTTGGTTATGTTGCTATGACTTGTAGTTCGGATTCGGATTGTGCTGGTGGTGATGTTGGGGCTGAGTATTGTTCTTCGGGCAATGTTTATCGGGATGTTGAGGAGTTTAGTTGTGTCGACGCTGGGACTGTGCAGAGTGAGTGTGTTGGGAATTCGGAATCGGAGTTTGTCGAGGATTGTGGAGAGAGTTACTGTGATGGATTTGATTCTAATTATTGTTCTAATGGCGACGTCTATCGAAACAGGACTTGCTTCGATAACGGTTGTCGGTTGTCGGTTGTTGGAGGGTCGAGATGCTACTCTGATGAACGAGAGGAGGTTGTGTTGGTTGATGATTGTTCTTCTGGTGAGAGTTGTATTGCTGGGGCTTGTGAGATTATTGAGTGTTATGTCGACGCTGATTGTGATGATTCAGATGAGTACACTGTTGATGATTGTGTTTTGGCTGGGACTGTTGATAGCTATTGTAAGAATGAGCCTTTGGAATGTTTGACTAGTTCGGATTGTGATGAAGATTTTTATTCTGCTAATTATTGTGATGGTGATTCTGTCTATCGGGACTTGCACGATTTTTCTTGTGGGGTTGGGGCTTGTAATGAGGCGGTGATTCCGAAGCTTGTTGAAGAGTGTGCGGATGTTTGTATGGCTGGGGAATGCAGGGAGATTGTTTGTTCTTCTAATTTGGATTGTGGGTTGAATAATTTTTTGGAGCCTGGATATTGCAAGACTGGGAATTCTTTTAAGGATTTTATTTCTTATGATTGTCATAACGCAGGGACGGTGGATAGTTATTGTAGCGATTATACTTTGCCGGTTTTGAAAGAGTACTGTGATTTTGAATGTTTGTCTGGGGAGTGCTATACTTGTTTTAACGATTTGTCTTGTGGGACTGATGGGTTTGTTGGGGAGCGGTATTGTTCTGGCGAGGATGCTTGGCAGAATTATCAGGAATTTAGTTGTGAAAATTCTGGGACACCTGATAGTGATTGCTCGTCGGTGATTGTGCCGAAATTGGTTGAGGAGTGTTCGGATATTTGTTCTGATGGGGAGTGCGTTGATATTGAATGTTTTTACGATTCGGATTGTGATGACTCGGATGTTTATACGATTGATGAATGTGAGAATTCTGGGACGGAGCAGAGTTATTGTTCGCATACTCGGATGAATTGTATAAATGATAATGACTGTGGGACGACTGGATTTTTTGGAGAGGAGTTTTGTTTTGGGGATGATTTGTTTAAGAGTTATAGCGACGCTGTTTGTGTGAATGCTAATAGTGTTGAGTCTTATTGTGATGCTTCTGTTGTTGATAAGCTGGTTGTTGATTGTGGCGAGGATTCGGTTGGGGAATGGGAGAACGAATGCTCTGATAATGATTTATTTAGTAAGCGAAATGTTTTTGATAGGGGTTGCGCGCCTGCTGGCGAGGTGGCGGGTGGCGGGTGGCAGGTGGCGGGATGTTATAATAAGATAAATATCGAGGAGAAACTTGTTGATGAATGTGCTGATATTTGTGTTGATGGGGAATGTGCTGATGTGCCTACTTGTGGGGATTCTAATTTAGATTTGGGAGAAGAATGTGATGATGGGAATTTGATTGATGGAGATGGGTGTTCGGCTGGATGTTTGGTTGAGTATGAATGTAATGTCGATGCTGATTGTGCTGATGATTTTTATGGAGATAAATATTGTGTTAGTGGCGATTTGTTTAAGGACCTGAATGATTACTCTTGTGTTTTGCATGAGTGCATTTTAAAGGGAACTCCTGAGTTTTGGAAGGATTGCGGGGAGGATTCTAGTGGGGAATGGGAGAAGTATTGCAAAGGGGATGATGTTTGGAAGGAGAGAAGTGTGTATAAACAAGGATGCGGTGAAGATGACTGCTTTGAGAATGTAGATGTTGAAAAAGAATTATTTGAAGAGTGTGATTATGATTGTGTTGATGGAGAATGTGTTGATGAACCTGCTTGTGGGGATTCTAATTTAGATTTGGGAGAAGAATGTGATGATGGGAATTTGATTGATGGAGATGGGTGTTCGGCTAATTGTTTGATTGAGTATGAGTGTAATGTCGACGCTGATTGTGGGGATGATTTTTATGGTAGTGGATATTGTAAGCTGGATGATTTGTTTAGGAAGTTGAATAGTTATTCTTGTGTTTCGCATGAGTGTGTTGCCGACGCTGTTCCTGAGTTTTGGAAGGACTGCACGCCTTGTGGCGAGGTGACAGGTGACGGGTCACAGGTGACGGGATGTAATGGGGGATGTAGCGAATGGGAGTATGAATGTCGAGAGGATGATGTTTGGAAGACTCGAGAATGTTATGAAAAAGGGTGCGCGCCTGCGGGCGAGGTGGTCGGTGGTGGGGGGTCGGTGGTAGAAGAAGCGACCTGTTATAGTGAGTTTGATTTGGATGAAAGGTCTGTGAAGAAATGTGATTATGGTTGTGTCGATGGGGTTTGTAATGAATGTCCGACTTGTGATTTTTGTGACTTTGATTTTGAATGTGGGGATTTTGGGATTGGGAATATTAGTGATTATTTGAGTGGAAGATATCCGAATTGGAGTGGGGGTTTGCTTGAGAGATATCCGAATTGGAGTGGGGTTTAGGTAGGAGCTGAATTTTGTTCTGGGGGTGAGTAGCGAGAGAGTAGATTATGGGGAATAGATTGTAGATTGTTTTGGGGGTTGGTTTGTGTAACTTGTAAAGTAATTAAAAGTAACACGGACGAGGCACGGGTTACACTGAGGACACGGATTCTTTTTTTGGGTAATTTTATATAGTATTTTATTCTAGATTGTTTATGGACAAAAGAGGGATTTCGGCGATTGTTGCTACGGTGTTGCGTTAGATCGCTTCGCGTTAGATCGCTTCGCGTTAGAGACGCGTTGCTTTAGAAGGGGAATGGGGTGCGGATTTTGTTTTGGGGTTGTTTATTAGTGGCTTGGCTTAGTGTGTTTTGGAACTTGGGATTTTCGCGGATCTTTT
>JAHIEP010000020.1 GCA_018901375.1 Nanobdellota archaeon | reverse complement strand
CCTGCAGCCAACCACACACTAACACACTAAAACTCTTACACACTAACACACTGGCTTCAGCCCCCAACCCTGCAGCCAACCACACACTAACACACTAAAACTCTTACACACTAACACACTGGCTTCAGCCCCCCTGCCTCTTCAAAAGCTGCTGAAGCCTCGCCGCATCCCCACTTCGGTCCTTAACTTCCAAAACAACAAACGTCAAATTCTCCCCAATGTCATTCCCCCGAGCAACCTTCAAATCCCGAATCATCTTCTTCCGAATCGGGTCCGACACAATCAGTTTCCCACTATCCGAATCCGAAATCCTCTTCGCCAAAGAAATCGTATTCCCAATACTCGTATACTTTAATTTCTCCCCAGCCTTCGAAGCAACCAATTCACCGACGTGAACTCCCAAATTAAATTCAATCTTATCTTTAAACTTTTTATTATACGCATTCAATCCCCCCAAAATTTGCATCCCTGCCTTCACCGCCAAAGCTTCATTATTATAAGTCTTAGTCACAATCGGAGAGAACACAACAAAAACATAATCACCTTTCCAATCAACAAGCCCCTTAATTGCTTGAACCTCACCGACGACATTTTGCAAAGCCCCCTTAGCCGAATCACTCAAAGCCCCAAAATTCTTAACACTCAAAGAAACAACCGCAGACAAATATTTCTCTCCTTTCAAAACCAAAGTAGATTCCGCACTCCCAACATTCTTAGTCGTCATATCATACATTGTCTTATCTTTATGACTATAAGAATCAGAATCTAATCCCTGAACCGCAGGAGATTTATTAGTATAATACAAACTTTCCCCCATCCGAGTTTTTATCCTCGCCGGAACTTTACGCTTAAACTTCCCAACAATCCGACTCATAACTCCAGACCGATTATCAGCCGTAACCGTCCGAGTCTTCCTAAACCTAATAATCAAAACAATCCCAATTCCACCGACGACAATAATCAAAAAAATCCAAACTATAGAATAGCTCTTAAAAAATCCAACATCCTTAAAATCCCTAACAGAAATCGCACCCCCCGTCAACAAAACCTGCCGACTAATAGAATTCTCACCGTCGCCAACAAGAATTTCATATTCTCCAGTAGGTGCGTCAAGTGCAAATTTCCTAACCTCACCGACGCCAATACTCAAATCAAGCGCAATATTTTCCTCGCCTATCTGAACACTTATCGACCTATTATACAAAACATTTCCAACATTTTTCACAGTCAAAACCGAATCCTCAAAATCAAATTCAACTCTCTGAACCTCAAGCATTTCAAAAGTCCGCACCTCTTCGACATCCTCAAAAGAACCTATAATTTGCCAAGTCCCAACACTAGAATTAGGAACAAAATTTATATTCTTAAACTCACCAGCCCCGACGGTTAAATCAAGAACTCCATTTTCAGGAGAAACAACTTTAACAGAAACCGTCCCACTCATTCCAACACCAGACTGGTCATAAATTTCAGCCCCGACGGTAAAATCATTACCAGGCATAACATTCTCATCAGACAAACTCAAAACCAAAGAAGACGCAATCTGATTAACACTATAAGACGCAACAGAAGAACCCTCATTCAAAATACTACCAGCTCCAACATCATAAACACGAACATTCAAAGAATAAATCCCTGCCTCCATAGTTTTCGGAATCGTAAAAGATTTACTAGCAAATCCATCGACAACATCCACAACAAAAGAACCAGCATCCGAACCCTCAGCAAACCCATTCAACAAATTACCATTTGCCTTAACAGCGTCGATACCAACCACAACTTCTTCACCAGGGTTATAAGAAGCCTTATTCAAAGAAACATCAACGCCAACACTATTACTAATAGTAAATATCTTACTAGAAACCGCCCCACCTCCAATCATCAAACGAACCTGACACCCCCCAACAATACTCGTCAAATCATCAATTTCCAAATCTCTAATATCCAATGTCTTAGAAAGACTATAAGAAAATTCCTCCCCAGACCCATACCTCCTCGCTGACATCTTTTCCAAATTTACAGTACGATTACCACAAATCAAATCAACATTCAAATTCCCATTCTCCGCCCCAACCAACCCCTCGGCATTAATATCCAAAACGTCCCCCAAATTATAAACACTAGACAACTCCGAAATCGAAAGTTTAGCCGCTCCAAGCGAACACAAGAGAACGAGCACAAACATAAAACATCCCAGCTTTTTCATACACACACTACACATTTTTACTATTTAAACATTACCCGACATGCCTTATCTAATAACTCACCATCTTCATTCTCCAAAGAAATCCTCATTTATTAATGTTATGAACTTTTCAAATCCTTCAACCAACAAAATTATTTATCTAACCCATAAAGCCCCATTTCTATGAGTAGCATCTTCCACGCCATCCCAATCAGCAATCTGATTTCCACACCAAACAACTCCAAAATCAAAAACTTAACAACTCTAAACAAACACAGAATAATGAATACAAGCACAGAATATCCCAACTATTTCATACAATAATTCAGCTCCAACTCATATAATGCCTTAACTTCTTCTTCAGATAGAGCTTTGTTAAAAATCATTGGTTCGTCTATCATGCCGTCGGAATAATAATACGGACCAGAGTTATAATTATAATTCCTAAATCCTCCTAAAAGTGTAGCTGAGTATGGCGCTGTTTCCCAAGTAGTAAAACCAAAAGTATCGCTTCCTATCCGTTCTCCATCAACATACAAATAGCCTGTTCCGGCATTAAAAGTTACCACAAAATGATGCCATTCACCATCTCGGTAATCAACTGGAGACATTATAATAAAATCATCCCTAACTCCACCCTCAAAGGAATATGCCCAAGACTCTAAATAACCATTGTCTGGACGAATAGATGGCGAAAAATCGAAAAAATTGTTTGCAGTGTAGGGAGTCGTCCAAAAAGCCTGATTATAGAACCTACCACTTTGATCGCCATTGTATTTGAACCAAAGACTGCTTGACGAGGTCTCCTTAATTACTTGCTGTCCTGACACAAAATCATCAACCCCATTAAAATCACATGCCTTCCCAAACTTCCCCTCGACATTACAATCAACTCCCCCTTCTAAACTTCCATCATTCCCACCAATCTCATCCAAAGCATTACCTTCAAACCTCCACCAACTAACTAATCCGTCAAGAAACTCTGAACAATCCCCATACTCCCGCCCCAATCCATAAACAGCCCCCCTCCCCGAACTCACCCCCTCACCAACATCAACCGTAGACATCACCGACCCAACCTTCTCCCTCTCCCCAACCACAAAAACCGGAGCAACCGAAACTCCCGACGGCACCCCCCGCCCACCCAAATCAAACAAGTAAACCTTTGT
>JAHIEP010000019.1 GCA_018901375.1 Nanobdellota archaeon | reverse complement strand
TCTGAAGCGACAGCGTCGCTCTGAAGAAAAAATCCCGAAGATTTTTTCTCTAAAGCCGAAGCTCTAACCCCCTTTTTTATTGCACACAAATTACAAAACACCCAAGCCTACACATCTAAATCGCAACAACTACTGAATATTCACAACCCAAAAAAAGTCCGTTTAAGTCCGTCCCAAGTCCATGTAAGTCCGTTCATGAAAAATCAATTACTCCAATGCTAATCCCAATCATAAACTCACAATAAAACATTCACCAAAAAAATCCATGTAAGTCCATTCATAAAAAATTAATTATCCCAATACAAACAACAAATCAATCACAACAAACTACGAGATACTCACCCAACTAAATAACAGGCCGACAATTAGGACACTTAACCTCAAGCCCCTCAACATCAAAATTCTTCACCAGCTTCACATTCCCAACAAAATATCTCTCGTCGGCAGAACCCAAAAGAATAGACAACAAAGCATACTCCTGCGAAGAACTCTCCTTCCTCTCATAAAAATGCTCCCAATTCCTAAAACTCCCAGCCGTCATCCAACCAGAGTCCCAATCAGAATAAAGCGCCCTCTTAATCTCCCCTCGAACCATAAGAACATCAGCAACAGAATCCCACTTAAAATAAAACGCACTCATCTCCCCATAATACAAATCAACCTCAACAATCTCCTCAGCCCCAAAAACCCCCTCATCATCAATCGGCCAAGTAACAACATCAGCATCCTCAATAATCTCCTCAGGAACAACAACAGCCTCGGGGACAACATCTTCTGGAGCAGCAACAACCCCATCAAAAATCCTATAATTCCCGTCGACAACTCCAACATAAATCTCCTCCCCAAACCCAACAGCCCACTTCTCCTCCTCCCCATCCTTAACAGCCAGCCTATCTAAATCCTTACAAAAACTACACGAACTCTTCCCGCCCTTAACATAACAAACACAAACCTGATTCTCATGCTCCCCATAAGATTTAAAATTACCAACCCCAGACTTGCTCCCAAAATAAACTAAAAAATATTTAATCTCCTTCTCTGGCTGCCAAATCGAAAACCTCCCAACCCCACCAGCGTCGGCAACCGCCACCTCATCCTTAAAAGAATTCAAATAAGATTCCGATGTCTTCTCCCCCTTATCAAAATTCGGCGCAATCAAATTATACAACAACATAACCATAACAAAAACCGCAACCGCCCCCAAAACTATCTCAACAATTTCCTTATCAATAAGTGCTCCCTTTTTAGACCTCATCAACACTTCTCCTCCATATAAACATAAATAGAATTCATAGTCTCAACATCCTTAAATTCCTCGTCGCTAACATCATAATAAAATTCACCTTTAGGAATCACCTTAAACGAATTACTATCCACCAACACAGACTCCCCAGAAGAAATCATAAACCCATACCCATCCTTCCCCTTCTCAAAATAAATAACCCTCCTTCTATCTGGACTAACCTTAACCTTCACATCATAATCTTTATCCAAAAAATTAACCTTAGTCGACCTATCAATAAGCCCAGAAATCTCCTCCAACGTCTCCTTCGAACTCAAACCCGTTTCAATCTCAGTCTTTTTAACCTGAAGCCAAAAACCCAGAGAAAGCCTCTTCCCACCTTTCACTCCCTCATAATAATCCCTACCTGTCTTTTCATCTATTCTCATTTCAGAACTCTCCGGAAACTTTTCCAACAAACTATCATCCTCATAAAATTCATAACCCCAAACCATTCCAAGACCACGATTATAAACCTCAAAAATATAATCATAAATCTCCCCCGACACCATCTCGCTCAAAACCCACTTCTCGTCCTCGTAAACATAATAACTCCATTTAGATTTTTTTTCATCAAAAACAAATTTAGCAACTTTAACAATATCATTCAAAGAACTATCATCCAAAGAAAAATACAATGAATCCCTCTCCGTAGCATAAAACGCATCTCTATAATTCTTATAAAAACCATAATCAAAAATATCAGAATCAGCTTTCTTCAACCCAAGATACGCCGCCCTATATCTTTCAGCACCCTCAACATCCATCAAATGATAATTAATAGGAACAGAATTTTCACCCTCGACAATTTCAAACACATCCTCCCCATCCTCATTCCTAAGTCTCAACTTATCAACCTTAGAATAATCCATCGGCTTCTCCAATACCATCTCGCAATAATCCTGACACCTCTCCAACTTCCCCTTCCCAAAACTCTCACTCACATCCAAAAAATCACAATCCCCACTAGCCCCATGCCCCCCATTCCAATCCAAAAAACTCAACAACAACCTAGCCTCATCCATAGCCCCACCCATTCTCTCAATCAAAGGATTCAATCCACCCGTAGTAATTCCAAACACAACCAACACCACAACCACAACCGCCAAAACAATAGTCATCAACTTCCCAACCGTCCAATCAACCCCACCCTTTTTATCCACCATAAATTATTACACAAAACCAACTTAATAAAACTAACCCCCTTTAAACCGACCCCTCCTAACGCGAAGCGATCTAACGCGAAGCGATCTAACGCGAAGCGATCTAAAGCGAAGCTCTACCCCCCCAACTTTCCGTTTACACATAAACGTAAACCCCCAACCCCCCAACCCCACAACCCACACCAATCCCCACCCCAAACCCCAAACCCGACCCCAACCCCCAAAACAAAATCCGCACCCCATTCCCCTTCTAACGCGAAGCGATCTAACGCGAAGCGATCTAAAAAC
>JAHIEP010000002.1 GCA_018901375.1 Nanobdellota archaeon | reverse complement strand
TATATTATGTGAATTTTTGTTAAATTTAGGGGGTTATTTGGATTTTGATGTCCAAATGTTTCGTTTCCATGCTGGTCAGCTTTTGATTGTTCTAGAGGACCACTCTAAATGATCGAGGAACTTTCTTTTTTCGACTTCGGTTTGTTCTGGTGTTTTTTCGCTTGAGTCGATTGTTTGGAGATGTGGGTTAGGCATATTGATTGATAGGTTCTTCTTATTGATTCGCTTTCTGGTGGGTAGCATTGTTCGTTTTTGTAAAAATTACATTGATATCGTATACAGTATGTTTGTGTTTGTTGTTGGATTTCTGGGGTGAAAGGGTCTTGATTTGAAGTCATATTTTGTGGAGTTGTTTTGTTTATTTAAGGTTTTGTGTGGTTTGTTTTGAGTTATTGTGCACTTTGGTTAGGTTAGTTATGTGTGGGTTGATTATTTGGTTGGATTGGGTTTTGGGATTAATAATTCTGTCTTTGCCTTGAGGTTGTGCACTTTGGTTAGGTTAGTGAAAGGTGTTGATTTGGATGGGATTTTTGGATGGCTGGTGGATAAAAATAAAGTAAAAAATAAGGTAAAAATTGTTGTTTTTATTTGTTGAAAATTGCTAGAATAACACTTAGAATTGCGCCTGCTACAACTACCCAACCGGCTATAACTACGATGATTCCGCTTCCAACAGAACTGATTCCTGGAACGGAAAGTGTGCCGTCAATCATTCCCGAACCGACTGCTAGCGAAACTAGAATTCCTACGATCCATGTTACGATTCCGATTAAATTGTTTTCTTTCATTTGATTACCTCCTTTTAATTTTTGTTTTTTTTCTTTGTGGTGAAATGGAAAAATACCATTAACACAATGAATGTTATTAAGACTGTTAGGATGTATGATTCGGATAGTTGTGTTGTGTATCCGAAGTATTCTATGATTGATCTTGACGAGGATATTTTGTCCGGATTTAGGGAACATAGTGTCCATTTGTATATTGGATTTGGAATATTTGGTCCGGTTCTGCATGGAATGATTGGAATAAAAATTGAAGTGATTAATGCTGTTGCTGAGATGATTCCCGAATACATCAACTTCTTTTTTAATTGCATATTTTTATATGGTTTTTGTTATTTATAATTGTTTTGGCGGGTGCTACATCCCAAATTAATTTTTGTTGGGGGATGTAGTAGTTCGCTTCGCTTTTAGTTCGCTTCGCGTTAGATTGATTTGGTTGCTTGAATGACTTTGTGATATGAAAGTTGAGGGTAATTGGGGATGGGGCCGGTGGGTGTTTTTGGTGAAAATATACTGTGTGTTTGGACGGTGTGGTTGTGTGTTTGGTGTTAAAACAGGGTTGGACGGGTGTTTGGACGGGTGTTTAGGTTGGTGTTTGGATATTTTTTGTAATATTATGTGTTTATCGACGGTAAAAGTTGGTGTTTATGATTTGGACGGGTGTTGGTTTTTGCTGTTTAAATGGGTGTTTTTTTGGTATTTTGCTGTTTAAATGGGTGTTAAATGGTGTTTGTTGTCCAAACAGTGCGAAACATTTATAAAGAAAGTTGTTTAGAATATGTTATGATATTTGGATTATTTGGACACAAAAAAATAGTCAAGGAATTGAGAGAGGATGTGCAGAATTCTTTTGATCATGTTAAAAAAGATTTCAACAAAGTTGGTGAATGGATTAAACATCTCGACGACAAACATGTTTCACATGAGGGTGAACTTTCTAATATAAAGAGTCAGCTTTTGAGTATCAAGAGTGATCTTATTGAGATAAAAGATTTTATTTCTTTCTTTGGTCCTCAAATATCTAGTGGTTTGTCCAAACAGGTACCAACAACTAACTTTAAACAGGTAATGCCGACTACTGTCCAAACAGCTGTTCAAACGGGTGTTCAATCAGATATTTTAGAGAGTCTTACAGTGATGGAGAGGGCTATTGTATGGGCCTTATTGAACTCTGAGTTAAAACTTAGTTATGAAGACCTTGCGATGGTCCTTGGTAAAGATAAAAGTACTATAAGGGGTCAAATTAACACAATAAAGCAAAAAGAGGGTAATATTATTATGGAAAAAAGGGAATCTAATGGTAAAAAGAGGTTATATATTCCTGATGAGATTAAATCAATGATTATGAAAGGAGTTAAGGTTAAGGTTAAGAGGGGTAATGTGTAGAAAACCGAAAAAGTGAGAGTTAGAGGTGTAAATTTTCCTAAAAAATCGGTGGTTTTTGGGACAAATAAAATGGAAAAGTGAGTGATAAAAAACGTGGTATTTATTGCTTGGAAAAAGGTAAAAAAGTGAGTTAAATCATATATTATATTAATAAAAAAACGAGCTTGAATATGTTAGATTCAGGGTTAAAGAAGAGGGTAAATTGGGTGGAAAAGTGAGCTAAATGATGGAATTTGATAATCGTTTAACCGAATAACATCTATTTTTATAATATATTAATAAAAAGTTTGTTAAATGTATTTGTAAAAAATTGTTTTGTCGTCGGTAAAATGAAAAATTGAATATGTTGTCTTGTTGACTTATAGTTAGTTGACAAGTCTATTTTTTCGATTATAGTTAAACCTTAAGTAAAGGTTTTTGGATTATAATTCTCTAAGGTTTTGAATCGTGGCTAAAGTTGCTATATTTTTGAGATCTTTTGATATTTTCAATATAATTGTCTTGTTGTTTTGCCTTATTTTTTCTATTGGAACGCCTTTATTTGTGAGTTTATTGATGTAATCTCGTATAGAGGATTCGCTGAGCTTTATTTCTGTTGCTAATATGCGATATGTTATTTTTTCAATATTTTGCTCCTCAAGGGCGTATAATGTGCTGAAAACAAGCATTTCTTGAGGGGTTAGGCGCTTGAATTTAAGTCTAATTTCTTTTTTTATACTATCGAGAGATGATAGTATTTTATTAACTTCCTTGAAATCTGAATTGATATTGGGATAATTTTGGTTGGTTGGTTGAGTAATCTCTATGTTTAATGTTGGTCTGTTGGTCTGTTGGTCTGTTGGTCTGTTTGTTGGAACCCCATCATTTCCTATGGAACTATTGTTATTATTGGCGTATAGGGTCTCTACGGCTTTATTATGTGTTGGGTTTGTCTGTTGGATTGACTGTTGGTCTGTTTGTTGGGTGTTTTTGAATGGATTATGTGTTGGGTTTGTCTGTTGGATTGTTTGTAATTCGAAGTTCTTTATTTTTAGTGTAAGTTCTGTTATTTCGCTTTTTAATGATGATATTTCTTGTTTTATTTTGAAGAATGCTTCTTTTATAGGATCCATTGTAATTATAATATGTTTTGATTTATAATTATACTTGTTTTGTAAAAGTGGTTTTGTTTTGGATTTGTTTTTTGCTTTTATTGATGTTTTGTATAAATTTCATGTGCTTTGTTTGAAATTCTCCATCTTAATCTACGTGAATAGCGAAAACCTTTCGGATTTTTGTCTATTTTTATTACTAATTCTTTTTTTTCTAGCTCTTTCAATAATTCTTTTATGAATTCTTCGTCTCTTGCTAATTCTTTTGCGACATCTGAAGTAAAAACTTGTTTCGGGAATATAGAATATAGATGGAATAGTATCTGTTCGGATATTTTTTCTAGTTTTTGATTGGATATTTTAGGCATATTGTTAATAGACAACCATCTTTTATATGTTTATTGGCAGAAT
>JAHIEP010000001.1 GCA_018901375.1 Nanobdellota archaeon | reverse complement strand
ATAAGCAACCCCAAACCCAACACCCAAAACCAAAACCAAAACCCCAACAAAAACAACCAACTCCTTCCGCCCAATATTAATCATCACCATCTTAACAAACCAAACAATTAATTCTTTAAATACATTTCTATTCCAATAAACATGAAAAACGACACCAGCTACCGAACACCAGCTACCGAACACCCAAAAGCAAGACTTTTGTCTATGGGCGCCGAAGCAAAAATCTATCTAAACAAAAACATAATCCTAAAACAAAGAATCCCAAAATCCTACCGCCACCCCCAACTCGACACCCAAATCAGAACCCGTCGAACAAAATCCGAATCCAAAATCCTAACCAAAGCCCTAGCTCTAGGAATCAACGTCCCAAAATTAATACATCCGACAACCGACAACCGACAACCGACAACCGAGGATAAATTCGAGATTCATCTCGAATTTATCGAAGGCGACCGCCTATCCCAAACCCTAAACAACTACCCAGAAAAAAAACAATTCCAAACAATGCAAGCCCTCGGAACCCAAGTCGCCCTCCTCCACAAAAACAACATCATCCACGGCGACCTAACCACCTCAAACGTAATCCTAACAACCCGAAACTCCGAAACTCCGAATACCGAAACCCCAAAAATCAATCGAGTTTACTTGATTGATTTCGGATTGTCTTTCATCTCAACAAAAATCGAAGACAAAGCCGTCGACCTCCACCTAATAAAACAAGCCCTCGAAGCAAAACACTTTAGATCACCAGATCACCTACTGGGTAGATCACCAGATCACCTACTGGGTCAGAACCACGAAGACCTATTCAAAGAATTTTGCAAAACATACAAATGGGAAAAATCAAATGAAATCCTAGAAAGATTAATCGCCGTAGAAAAAAGAGGAAGATATAAACATTAGAACAACTTAACAATCCTCCAAGTCTCCACCGAAGGTGAACTTTTCCACGAAGTGAACCCTCCACCGAAGGTGAACTTTTCCACGAAGTGAACTTTTCAACAAAAAGTAAAACTTTTTATCAGACCTCCACCTAATAAAACAAGCCCTCGAAGCAAAACACTACCAAAACCACAAAGACCTATTCAAAGAATTCTGCAAAACATACAAATGGGAAGACTCAGATAAAATCCTGGAAAGATTAGTCGCAGTAGAAAAACGAGGAAGATATAAACATTAGAACAACTCAACAATCCTCCAAGCCTCCACCGAAGGTGAACTCCTCCAGCATCAGCTGAACTTTTCCACGAAGTGAACTCTTCAACAAAAAGTAAAACTTTTTGTCGGACCTTCACCTTATCAAACAAGCTCTCGAAGCAAAACACTGGAAAAACCACGAAGCCCTCTTCAAACAATTCCTAAAAACCTATAACATAAAAGAAAACATAGACCGCCTAAAAATCGTAGAAAAACGAGGAAGATATAAACACTAACCCAAAAAAAGATCCGCGAAGATCCTGTCCCTAATCCGCGAAAATCCGCGGACCTTCCCTAAATAACAAAACCTACAATTTGCATAACAAAAAACCCAAAGAAACAAATCCATAATCGCCCCCTTTCTTTATTATACTCCAACCACCAAACTTAAAAATCCCCTAACTCTTTCTAGCTTACGTAGTCCCGTAGTCTAGTGGTCAAGGATGCAGGGTTTTGATCCCTGTGACCCAGGTTCGAATCCTGGCGGGGCTATAGCCACCTCAAAAACCAATCCAAAAAAAATCCAAACAAATTAGCATATCCCAACCAAATTTAAAATCAACAAGAGTACCGTCGCTGTCCGTTTAAATCCGTCCCAAGTCCGTTTAAATCCGTTCATTAAAAAATCACTAAGCCAAGCCCATCAATAAAACAAACCAAACCAAACCAAAAGGTATTCGCCAATAAATTCTAAATCCTGTAATCCAACCTATCCAGCAATCCGCGTTGCTCTCCCTTTTCCAAATCCCACACAACTTCACAATCAATTTAATCAAAATAAAATTAACATAGTTAATCTCGCATCAGCAGATGTGCCTAATGGGTAAAAATTTATTTTTAAAGTTAAATCCTTAACTTTAAAAACCCAAATTTATACTCATATACAATGGAACAATTACTAAAACCCACATGGATTAAAATGAAAGAACCCGAACTCAAAAAAACAATCCTAGAACTCTCAGAAAAGCACGCACCATCTCAAATCGGAATAATCCTACGAGACCAATACGGAATACCGACGACAAAAGTCTTCGGAAAAAAACTAAAAGCCTACATGCAAGAATTAGGAATCGAAAAAAACGAAGACCTAGAAAACGCAGAAAAAAAAGTAGAAAAAATGAAAGAACACCTAAAAACCAACATCACCGACCGAAGCGCGAAGCACAAACTCCAACACGCACAGTCACGACTAAACATCACCAGAAAATACTTTGGAGTCTCAATCCGAGACCGAAAGAAAAAATAAATTATTCTAAAACATAGAATCTCTCGTTACAAAAACCAATCCTCTT
>JAHIEP010000018.1 GCA_018901375.1 Nanobdellota archaeon | reverse complement strand
TTTAGTTGTTTTTCGTTTTCCTTTTGCTTGGTTTTTCATACGGGAGAAACGACCTTTGTTTCCGATTCCTCGGTTTAGTCCTCGGAGTTTTGCTCTTTGCTTTGCTCCTCGTTTTAATGTGCTGGCTTTACCAGTACTTTGAGTTTTAACTTTTTGTTCTGTTTTCTTTTTACAAGAAGGACAGTATCTGTTTATTTTCTTTGGGAGCTTCATTTGTAAGAAACCACCCAGTAGGTGGTTCTGGTGAACCAAGGTTTTCTTACCAACTTCCTGTTGGTGTGGCTTGGTTATCTTATTCTGTTTGTTTTTTGGTTTTTAAGTGTTATGGTCTCGCAGTTGTTTTCTTCCATAAGAAATTGCGCCATCTGCGGACGGCGCATTTCTTATGGAAGGTGTAATTTGGTTTCTTGTTGGATAAATTATTTTTGGTTTGTTGTGACTGAGTTTAATTTTTAGCTGTGGAGTTTAAGGATGAGGTTTGTCTTGGGAGCTGGTTAAATGGTAAATGCGGATTTTCGCGGATTAGGAACAGGATTTTCGCGGATTTCTCGATGAGGAGTTTGGTTTTCTTTCGAGTGGGGTGTCGGATTTCTTGTGAAGAGTGTGCATTTTGGATTGGAGTAATTTTATTAAGTTGTTTTCTTTTTTGTTTTTATGAGAGTTAGATTTAGGAAGGGCGGGCAGAGGAGGTTTTTGGATTTGGTTGTTGTGAGATTGAAATCTCCGTCGGTGAGAGGGATTTTGCAGTTTGGGTTTGTCCAGTAGTTAAATGTGATTAGAAATAGATTTAAATATATGGAATGACTGTTTTTTGTATGGAAGAAGTTGGATTTAATCCTGAAGAGTTATTGAAGGAGGGAGTTGCTGATTTTGTTTGGTTGAAGGAAAATTATAAAGAATTGCAGAATAAATTTGCTGGGAAATATGTTGCTATTTTAAATGAGGAGGTTGTTGGTTGTGATGGGGATTATTATGGTTTGCTTGAGTTACTTGGGTCTAGGGGTATTGATTCTGGAAGGGTTTTAATTAAAAGAATCTTGAGACCTAATGAGATTTTAGTTTATAATGTCTAGGATAAATTTGATTGTGTGTGATGACCCGAAAGATTTGAGTAATGTTGCTCTTTTGAGGAGTATTAGGGGGTCTGTTAAAATTCCTTTTATAGTCGATACGGGTAGTCCTTCGACATTGATTCCTTATCAGAAAGTGTTGGAGTTAAATTTGCTAATAAAGGATTTTGTTGCCGACGAGGATATAAGTTTGATTGGAAGTCGGCATAAGGCGTATAGGTTTCCGAAGAAGATTTTGTTTTATTTTTTGTGTAGCGATGGAAAGTATATTAGAAAAGAATTTGATCCGATTGTTGTGAAGCCGGTTGTGAGCAATAGGGATGTTTTGGCTGGCAATGTTTTGACTGATATGATTATCGGATTGGATTTTTTGTTGGATGGGAATTTTGTTCTTTTTTGTGATATGAAATCCAATATTGCTTATTTGGAAAATAGGATACCGGAAAATGGAGAGGATTAGATTCAGGAAGGGTGGGCAGAGGAGGTTTTTGGATTTGGTTGTTGTGAGATTGAAATCTCCGTCGGTGAGAGGGATTTTGCAGTTTGGGTTTGAGGTTCCTTATTCTACTTTGAAGAATTATTATAATGAGTCGCGGTTGTTGCCTTTGGATTTTTTTGAGGAGTTGTGTGAGGTTGCGGGGATTTCGAAAAAAGATTTGAGGTTTGAGTTGGTTGATGAGAATTGGGGGCGGGCGAAAGGCGGAGCCTTTCGCAGTAGATTAGTGCGTTAGTTGTTAGTGCGTTAGTATTCCACGAGAAACTGCGACGTCTTCGACGTACCCTCACAAATTAAAATTAAATATTGGTTGGGGCAGGCTCCCGCGCTTCTCGTGGAATCTTGGAGAAAGGGGTGAGTTTGATTACAGCTTCGTGGAAAGGTTCGTTGAGACGGAGAGGTTCAGCTGATGCTGGAGAAGTTCACTGCGGTGGGGGGTTCAGCTGATGCTGGAGAAGTTCAGCTGATGCTGGAGAAGTTCAGCTGATGCTGGAGAAGTTCAGCTGATGCTGGAAAAGTTCAGCTGATGCTGGAGAGGTTCACTGCGGTGGAGAGGTTCACTGCGGTGGAGAGGTTCACTGCGGTGGAGAGGTTCACTGCGGTGGGGGCTTGGCGGGTTTGTTTTGTGAGAAGAAGGTTGAGGCTAAATGACCCTGCCAAGAATTGAACTTGGGCCTATACCAAGTCAAGGTATCGTTCTACCATTAGACTACAGGGTCATGGGATTGTGTCGTTGTGGTATTTTTTATTGCTTTTGTTAGTAAGTTAGTTACTTAGTAAGTTAGTTAGGAAGTTTTATAAGTTAAAGTTTCTTTTGTTTTTGATGAAGAAGTATTTGCTTTTGGTAGAGGATGAAGAGTTGTGGAAGAAATTTAAAGAGAGTATACAAAAGGATATTAATAGTGAAATTATGGAATTAATTAAGGAGAAAGTTAGAAAATGAAATCAAAGATTTCATTTTCTACGGTTGTCGGTTGTCGGTTGTCGGTTGTCGACGTGGAGGAAGAGAAATGATGAATATAAATACAAAGGGGCACTCGAAGAGTACCCTTTCTTCTTTGAAGAAAGGGCAGGTGACGATTTTTATTATTGTGGCGATAGTTTTAGTTGTGGGCGTTGTTGCTTATTTTGCTTTGCGTGGAGGTTTGTCGTCGGGAGTTCCGGAAGATATGAGGCCGGTTTATGATTATTATATTTCGTGCTTGGAGGAGACAGCGAGGGAGGGAGTTAGTTTGCTTGGTGAGCAGGGAGGGTATATTGAGGTTCCAGAGTTTGAGGCGGGGTCGGCTTATATTCCTTTTTCAAATCAGTTGAGTTTTTTTGGGCAGGCGGTTCCGTATTGGATGTATGTTTCGGGGAATAATTTTTTGAAGGAGCAGGTTCCAAAAAAGAAGTTGATGGAGAGTCAGTTGAATGATTATGTCGAGGAGAGATTGACGAGTTGTGATTTTAGTGATTTTGAGGCGATGGGTTATGATGTTTATGTCGAGGCGGGTTCGGTGGCTTCGAGTATAAGTGAGAATAAAATTAGCGTCGGTGTTAGTAATAAAATTAATATTTTTAAGGACGATAGGACGGTGAGTGTGAGTAGTCATGATTTTTCTTTGTCTAGTAAGTTAGGTAAGTTTTACAATATGGCTTTAGATGTTTATGATAACGAGAAGGAGACGATGTTTTTGGAGAACTATGCTTTGGATGTTATGAGAATGTATGCTCCGGTTGATGGAGTTGATTTGAGTTGCGCTCCGAGGATTTTTGTCGACGAGGTAATTAGGAAGGGGCTTTACGAAGGACTTGATGTGAATATGAATTCGATAAAGTTGAAGGGCGATTATTATAAGTTGGCGTCGGAAGAGGGAGAATATTTTGTTAAGGATGTTGGGTTTGACGTCGATGAAAATGTTAATGTTATGTACAATACTCAATGGCCTACGAAGATAGAAATTTATGGAGACAGGGTGGCTAAGCCAGTGGGGACGCAGCCTGGTTTGTCTGCTCTTGGGTTTTGTTATGTGCCTTATCATTTGGTTTATGATATTAGTTTTCCGGTTATGATTCAGTTTTATGATGAGAAGGAACTTTTTCAGTTTCCGGTAAGTGTTATTATTGATAATAGTCAGGCTCGTGAAGCTTTGCCGTCGACGTTTGGAGGTGTTGATTTGAATAGTGAGGTTTGTAGATATGAAAATGCGGACTTGACGGTTTATACTTACGACGCTGAGTTGGAGCCGGTTGAGGCGAGGATTCAGTTTAAGTGTTTGGACTCAGTTTGTGAAATTGGGGAGACGCGGATAGCTGGGCTATCCGAGAACTCAGAACTCAGAACTCAGAACTCAGAGGAGGCGGTTTACAAGGGGACTGCTCCACAATGTGTGAATGGATTTGTCGTCGTTAGTGCTGAGGGTTATGCTACGGAGAAGTATCAGATTTCTACAAACAGCGAGAGTGTTGCTAATATTGTTTTGCGGAAAGAGTATAACATTCCTATTAACTTTGTTAACAGTAATGAGGTATCCGGTATCAGGTATCCGGTATCCGGTATAGATAGTGCTGTTGTGAGTTTTACTGGACAAGATTATTCGAAAACTGTTTTATATCCTGAGATGAAAAGTGTGACGCTGATAGAGGGAGAATATGACGTGAGTGTTTATGTTTATGAAAGTTCGAGTTTGACTTTTGATGGGTACAGTGAGAGGATGTGTGTGGATGTTCCGGTTAGTGGATTTGGAGGGTTGATAGGATTGGAAGAAGAGAAATGTTATGACGTGGATGTTCCGAGTATGGAAATTAGTATGGCTGTCGTCGGAGGTGGGAAGACAGTTGAATATATTCCTGAAAGTTTGTTGCGGGATTCTGATGAATTAAATATAAATGTGCCGTTGTTTGGTAAGCCTAGTTCGCTTGATAGTTTGCAAGAGAATTATGAAAAGGCTGAAACGTCGACGGTGTTTTTGGAGTGGGAATAATGAGAACAGATACGCTTTGCTCCAGAGACGCTTCGCTTCAGATGCGCTTTGCTCCAGAGACGCTTCGCTTTAGAATGTTTGGAGTGAGTAGTGTAACTTGTGAGAGTGAGAAAAAAGTAACACGGACTTACATGGACAAACACGGACAGCACTGCCAGTGGACTCCTGTGGGAGCCACACGGATGGGGATGAATAGGTATGGATTTTTGTTGGGGGTGGGGGGATGAGGAAGATAGATTGGAATAGTGTGGGGATAGGGATAGCGATTATTGCTTTGATAATAGTTTTTATTGATTCATTGGTTGGGGGTTTGTTCAAATGAAATTTGATTTTAAGAATTTGTTAATTTGGATATCTTTGTTAGTTGGAGTTGGAATGGTTTTATGGAGAGTGTTTGGAAATAGCCCTACTGATTTAGAGCTTTTTGTTCCGTTTTTGATTTTTGGCTTTGGTAAGGTTTGGTCGATTGGTGATAGGGTGACTAGATTGGAAATGAATACGAAGCATGGGTTTGAAATGATGAAACGAGATATGAATTTAATTAAAGATAAATTAGATTCTATTGAAGGGAGGTTGGGATGAAGAAGGGATTGAGTTATTTTATGATGGTGTTGTTGATGTTTGGGAGTTTTGCGCCGTTTGTCGATGCTGTTCCGAATAGTTTTAGTAATACTGCGAGTGCTCAGGGGGGATTTTATTCTAGTAATTATGGTTCGGCGACGAATACTTGGCAGAGTAGTCGGCCGACTTTTGATAATTTTTATAGTGGGTCGTTTGAAACTTACTGGCCGATTTTGACGAATTTGGAAAAGGACCAGTGCGACGCTGTAAGTAGCGATTTTATTATTGGGATTCCTCCTGGTGGTTGTTCGCCGACGGTGGTGAGGAGTGATTTGTTGGCGGAGCAGAATGTCCCGGTGTTTTGTCAGTTGTCGGCGATTAGGGTTAATCCGTTGATTGATGTGTCTACGATAAAAGGGATTTCTTTTAAGGGCGATTATCCTGATGAGGTTGCGGGGATTAGTTTTCATCCGGCTCGGGCTGCGACTCGTAGTTTTAGGACTTTGATTGGGGATCCGATTGAGGAGAATATCGGTTATGTTGTGATTGTTTTGAAGAGGCAGCCGGATGAGAGGAATTTGGAGGAGTATGTTAGTGGGATGTTGTCAGCGACGGTGCGGTATGATGCGCAGGGAGCTTTTGGGACGGGGGCGGCTGAATATTATTTGGAGCCGAAGAGTGATGATGAGTGGGATAGGAATTCTGCTGATTCTTCGTTTTGGGCGGGGAAGGGATATTTGAGGGTGACAGATATTAATGAGAATAGGGCGACGATTCAGGTTATGACGAATAAGGATGATGTTTATAGGACGGTGACTTTGAAAGAGGGAGAGACTAGTTCGAGAATTTATTATCCCGGATATTATTGTACTGCGGCTTTGTCTTTGAGGTTGAATAAGATTGATAACAGCGAGGATATGGCGAAGATAGATATTGATGGAGATAGTTATTGGGTGAGGAAGGGGAGCTCGTTGCTTGGTGGGAAATGTCGGGTTAAAGATTTGAATGTGTTTCCTGGGGGAAGTGGGGAGGTGGAGATTAGTTGTGCTGGGGAGAGTACGTTTAAGTTGGTGTTGGGAGATAAGGGAGTTGTGTTTGAGAAGGATGGAGAGAATGTCAGCGTCGGAATTGGGGGAGAGATTGATGGAAAGTATTTGGGATATTATGGACGGAATTCTGGGCTTGTGGATGGTGATAAAAAAGAGATAGTTTTTGCGGTTGTGTTTGATAAGGAATTGACAAGGGATGATGTTAGTGAGATTACGGGGATAATAGATTCGGGAGTTTTTAAGAGTGGTACGGAAATTGAAGAGGTGCTTGGTAAAGTTTCTCGGTTTAAGAGTGGTAAGGTTTTGGTGAATGGTGAAGATAATTTTGTTTCTTTGGCTGTTGATTTTAGCGACGGTAAAAGTTTTTCTGACCCTGCTATTGCTGATTATTTGAAGAAAGCGAGGGAGACGACTTTGGAATTGGTTAAGGAATATCCGTCGGAGAAAAAGGAGAATGGGGAGTATTGGGGCGAGGAGGCTTTGTATAAGGCGATTGGATTGGCTGGGGAGTTAGAGGATGAGGCGGGGCAGGTTGTTATGATTGATAAGTTTTTGGAGGAATATCCTGGGAGTGCTAATGTTGAGTATATGAGGGATTTGAGGTTGAGACTTACGCAGTTTAATTATGCGGGGTCTTCGAAGAATGTTTTTGTGAATAATAATAATTATAATATTCGTGCTGAGGGATTTGTTAGTGGTTCGGGGTTGGGGGATAGTGTTACGATTAGAGTTGATGGGAAAAATAATTGGGCAGGCTTGAAGAGAGGGGTTTCGTATGATATAGATAATCAAAATGAGATTGACAAGGATAAGAGCGTTTCTAATAAGTTGACTGTTATTGATATTGATGGGACGAGTGCGAAGTTTAGTTATGTTTGGAGGAATGGGGAGAATTCGGGAAGTAAGACATTCAGCGTCGGTGTTGGGAGTTATGTGGATGTGGGTGGGAAGGAATTTTATTTAGATGGTACGAAAGTTAGGGAGGTTGCTTATGTTAGTTTGATTCCTGAGGTTCGGAATACAGAGACAGTTGCGAATTTTACTTTTAATATTGGGGTGGAGAAGCGGGCGATTGAGTTGACACCGGAGAAGGCGAATTTGAAGATTAAGGCTTTGGAAAAGAGTATAGCTGAGTGGGAAGACCGAGTAGATAAGCTGGGTAGTTTGGTGAAGGGATTGAAGGGTGCGTGTTTTGCGGTGAGTACTGTTCTGACTTTGAAGAGTGCGTTTACCGGGATTATGGGTGGGACGGCTTTGGCTCGAGGGGAAGTGATGGATTATTATGAGAAGATTTGTCGGGAGGGAGGGGCTAGTACTTCGGCGGAATTGCAGAGATGTTATAGTGAGATGAGTCCTGATATTGATGCGGCGATTAAGGCTTATGGTGGGAGTATGGTTGCGGTTAATGCGGATGTTAAAAAATGTACGGAGGGAAGTGCTGCGGTTAAGAGTGGATTTTTGGAGCAGAAGGTTGTGGATATGAAAGGGTATGTTGAGGATTTAAAGAAGAATTGTCCTGGTCTTTCTGATTGGACTGAATATAAGGGAGTTAGGTTGGAAGATTTGAAGGATGCTAGTGATGTTCAGGCGGTGATGTTGAAGCAGAAGGCTTGTGCTTCGGGCGAGGGGAGTGTTGCTTGTATTTTGGCGACGACGGCGATGGAGGAAAAGTTGAGGGATAATGTTGAGATGGTGAAGGATGCTGAAATTGTTGTTGGGATGAAGAATAAGGTTGGTATAGAGGTTCCATCTGCTATGAATCCAAATAGAGATTCGGTTTGGCAGAATGCAATTAGTGCTAAAGGTTCGAAGATTGGAAGTGGTTCTAATTATGTTGCTCAGGTTTACAATCCTAGTAACTCTAATGAAAGGTATTATGTTGAACTTAATAAGGATGGACAGATTTTAGATGTTTATAATTTAGAAGGGGAAAAAGTTGTTGATGAAGGTAGTAAGATAGCTAATAAAATAGCTTCGCGGTATAGATTTAGAATACCCGCTGATGGAGAGACTGTTTCTTGTTCTAATGAAATGAAGAAGCCGTATGTTAAATATTATGAGTCGGGGAATGTGCAGGGACCGGTTGCGGTTGTTCCGTTTGATGTTAATAATGGCTGGTATGCTTATGTTGATGAAGATGGTTATACCGACGCTGTGGTTCCTAAATCGTTTTGGATTTGTAATGTTGGGAAGGACGGGATAATTAGTGATGGAGTTAGTGGGGGAGATAGGTGTGTTAGGTTTGAGGGGAGTTCGAATGTTCCGTTTACGCCTTGTCCGTCTAAGCAGGGTGAGGTTGCTAGAATGTATCAGAAGGCGGAGGCGGCGATTAGGGAGGCGAATAGGAATAAGAATGGGATAACTGTTGATGGTCGGTTTGTTGCGAAGACGGCTCCGTTGGGTCCGAGTTCGGGGGTTGAGTGTAGTGATTTTATGAGTGTTGAGGATTGTAATTTAATGTTTAATGTTTGTGACCCGGTGATTTGTCCGTCGAGTCGATGTGATATGGGGGGAACGATTCACGTCGCTGATGTTATTTCTACTGGGATTATTGGCTCGATTGCTTTGTGTTTGCCGAATGCTGGACCTCCGTCGAAGGGTGGGGTTTTGATTCCGGTTTGTTTGTCGGGGATTCATGCGGGGCTGGATTCTTATGTTTCGATTTTGAAAAGTCATAAGGCCTGTTTGGAGAAGAATGTTGCGAGTGGGCGGTATGTTGGGATTTGTGACCAGATTACTTCGATTTATACTTGTGAGTTTTTCTGGGGACAGTTGTCGCCGTTGATGGATGGTTTGCTTACTCGTCTTACTTCTTCACTTTATGGAGGGTTTCAGACGAAGGGTGGGGCGGAATATTTGACGGTGCAGAAGGCGTTTGATAATTTGGACAAGTCGATAGATTATTTTCAGGACACGTATGCTAAGAATGCGTTTAGGGCTTTTGAGTTGGGGAGTACGGAGGAAATTGGGAGCACGGTTTGTAAGGCGTTTGTTGGGACGAGTTTGCCGACTTCGGCTGATGCTTTGGACGATTTGCTTGAGCCGGAAAGTCCGACGCAATTTTATGCTTATTTCAGCGAGGATGTTTTCAGTGAGGCGACGGTTCCTTCGACGAGTCATTACAAAGTTTATTATCATATTTATGCTGGTAACGACGCTGGTGTGCAGTATCGGGTTTATTTGACGAGTCCGCCTGAGTCGAGTTATTATTCGAGTAGGCAGACTATTTTGGTAGATAGTGGTTATGCTGGGCGGGGTGTTGCGGCGGATGAGGCGATTGATTTTACGGCACCGACGGGATATAAGGAATTGTGTGTAAGTATTAATGGGGCGGACGAGTGTGGGTTTGGAAGTGTGACGAGTGATTTTGGTTTGAATTATGCTTCGCAACTTTATGTGGCGGACCAGGCGAGTGATATTGGGATTACGAGTACGGAGGATTGTGTTACGACTTCGGTTAGTGGGTTCGGAGCTGTTAGCGGTAAGGGGTTAGGTGTTAGTACGTTGGGGCAGGATAGTATTGGGTCTACTGGGATTTCTAGAGTTTGTGCTAG
>JAHIEP010000158.1 GCA_018901375.1 Nanobdellota archaeon | reverse complement strand
TAATTCTGTTTCTAAGATTTTTGGATTTAATGTTAGTGATGATAATCTTGCGAATTGTAGTTTAATTGTCGACGGTATAATTAGTTCTACGAATTCTTCTGTGAATGTTTCTTTGGGTCAGAGTTTTAGCCGGGTCTTTACTCCGGGGACTTATGCTTGGAGAATTAATTGTAGTGATTTTGCTGGAAATGTAAATGGCTCGTCTGAAAATAGTTTTGTGATTACGGCGCCGGCTGTTGCTCCTAGTTTTAGTAGTTCTGGGGGCGGGGGCGGAGGGGGGAGCTCTGTGTCTGCGTCTTCTGGGGTTTACAAAGTAAGTGTTAGTGAAATTACAGTAGGGTATACTAAGAAATTGAAAAAGAATGATAAGGTTAATTTTAGTATTTTTGATTATAAGGGAGGGAGGCATTTGTTAATTGTTGAAAATGTTGAGATTGATTATGTAGATTTGGTGATTGAGAGTGAGCCCGTGAAGTTGAGGTTGGGAATTGGGCAGTCTGCTAGATTGAATTTGACGTCTTCTTATTATTATGATTTATTTGTTAAGTTGAATAGTATCGTCGACGGTGTGGCTGAGTTGACTATTCAGTTGATTAATGAGCCGATTGAGGAAAAAGTTGTCGAGGTAGTTAGGGAGGAAGTTGTTGAGACGGAGGTCGAGGTGATTATAGATTATTTCTGGGTTGTTTTGGTTTTAGTTGGAGTTTTGGTTTTGGTTGTTTTGGTTGTGGTTCGGAGGAGGAAGGGGAAGAAGACGAAGGAATTAAAAAGTGGGAAAGGCAAGAAGAAAGATGGGAAAGGTAAAAAAATTAAAACTTAAGCCGTCGGTTCGGGATAAGCGTCGGTATTTTTTGGTTAAGGCTAGTAATGCTAAGGTTGAGGTGGCTATTTTGGAGTATGTTGGAGTGCTTGGGTTAGCGAAGGCGGCTTATATGAGAATCAAAGATTCTTATGGAGTTTCGGGGTTTCGGGGTTTCGGGGTTTCGGGTGCGAAGAAGGATGGGTATATTGTGGGGAGTTGTTTGGTTAAGTCTTTGGAGGATGTTCGGGCTGCGCTTGCGTTTAAGGGGATTAGAATTGAGAAGGTTTCGGGGACTTTGAAGGGGTTGAGAGTTAGCTGTTAGCTATTAGTGGTTAGATTGACTTATTCGGCGAAGTATAAATTTTAATTAGTAAGTTTTATTAAGGGTTGTTTTTGAGTATTATAATGGAAGATATTCAGCATCAGCAAATGGGGTATGATAGGGCTGCGACTATGTTTGCGCCTGATGGACATATTTTGCAAGTGGAGTATGCGGAGAAGACAATTAGGTTGGGCTCGGCTTCGATTGGAATTGTTTGTAAGGATTCTGTTGTGATTGTTTCGGACCGAAGGAAGAAGGATAGGTTGGTTGTTGAAGAGTCTGCGAATAAGATTAATGAGATAGATGAGCATATTATTTGTGTTTCGGCGGGGATAAGTTCTGATGCTCGGGTTTTGATTGATAGGGCGCGGGTTTTGGCACAGCAGCATCGGGTGACTTATGATTCGGCTCCTTCGACTGAATCGATTGTTCGGGATATTGCGGATGTTAAGCAACAGTTTACGCAGTATGGTGGGTCTCGACCTTTTGGTGTTTCTATGATGTTTGCTGGAGTTACGCCTGGTGGCAAGGCCCAGGAAGGGCACGGGGAGCCGGTTTTGTATACGACGGATATTACTGGGAATTATTTGAAATATAAGGCTAATGCGATTGGAGAGAATGATGAGAAGATTAAGCGGATATTGAGGGAGAAATATATTGAGGGGCTTTCTGGTGATGAGGGTATTAAGTTGGCTATGGAAGTTTTTAGGGAGATTCAGGGGGCTGAGTTTAGTGAGGATAGGTTTGATGTGCGAGTCCTTCGGGCTCGAGGCGATAGGGAATAGGTGAGGTGGTTGTTCGTTGTGTAACTTGTTTGCAAAATAAAAAGGAACACGGACGAGGACGGAATGACACGGAGGACACAGGTTTTTTTTGGGAAAATGGAGGGGAAAGTTTAAATATGTGTATGCACGTGTTTGTGTATGGTTAACATAACTTTGGCTGTTGATGAGGATCTGAAGCGAGAGCTTTCTGAGTTTAATGAGGTTAATTGGAGTGCGGTTATTAGAAAAGCTTTGCGAAATCATTTGAGAAAGTTACAGATTGCTGAGGTGATTGCTAATAAAAGTAAGTTCACTAAGGATGACGTTAAGGAGATTGGTGATTTGATTAAGAAAGGCATTGCTGAGAATCATGAAATAAAATGAGATTGGTCGTTGATTCAAATATCTTGCTTTCTGGTTTGATACGTGATGGGAAGACTCGGGAATTGTTAATTGATTCTCCGTTTGATTTATATGCTCCTGATAGTTTGGTTCGTGAGGTTAAAAAATATAAAGATTATATCTTGAAGAAATCTGGATTGGTCGACGGTGAATTTGAGATACTGTTTATTATTGATGGAAAATATTAAGATTGTTTCTTGTGAAAAATATTTGTATTTTGTTGGTGAGGCTGATGAGATTATGTGGGAAATTGATAAAGGAGATGTTGTTTTTGTTGCTTTGGCTTTATCTTTTGAGAATGATGGGATTTGGAGTGATGATGGTCATTTTTTGAAGCAGGATGTCGTTAAGATTTATCGGACTTGTGATTTGATTTGGGGGTTTGGATTGTAGCAATCTTAATAAACCCTAAGAGATTTATTTATATTATGGCACAAACAACGGCGCGGATTAAGCGGGATGGGAAGCATTTTGAGATTTTGGTTGATTTGGATGAGGCGTTGAAAGTTAAGCGTGGCGAGGGTGATTTGGTATTGGCGGTTTTGACTGATGCGATTTTTCATAATTTGAAGTCGGGGGAGCATGTTTCGGATGAGGATCTGGAGAAGAATTTTGGGACGACGGATGTTATGAAGGTTGCGGAGAAAATTATTAAGAGTGGGGAAGTTGTTTTGCCGACGGAGTATTTACATAAGGAGCATGATGCGAAGTATAAGCAGGTAGTTGATTTTTTGGTTAGGAATGCGATGTCTCCTGAAGGGCGGCCTTATACTCCGGATAGAATTATGAAGGCGCTTTCTGAGGCAAATGTTAATGTTAAGAATAAGTCTGTTGAATCTCAGGTTGAGGAGATTTTGGATCAGTTGTCGAAGGTGTTGCCGATTAAGGTTGAGAGGAAGAGAGTTAGATTGGTGATTCCTGCGATTCATTCTGGGAAGGCCTATGGAATTGTTAAGGAATTTATGAAAACTGAGGACTGGAAGAATAATGGGGATTTGGAAGTTGTCGTCGAGGTTCCTGCTGGGTTGATTATGGATTTTTATGACCGAATCAATTCCTCAACACAGGGTTCGGTGTTGTCGGAAGAGATTCGGTAGACCGCTTCGCTGTTAGACCGGCTTTGCCTGATAGATCGCCTTCGGCTGCTAGACTGATTTTGGCAACTGGAAGATTTAAGTAATATTGCTACTTGTTGTTTTAATGTATAACTATGAGAGGTTGGAGGTGTATAGGCGAGCTGATATTATGAGTGATGTTATTCATGGGGTTACTATGGATTTTCCTAAGTATGAAATGTATGGGCTTGGGGATCAAATGAGACGAGCGGTGGATAGCGTGGTTTCTAATATTGCAGAGGGTGGTCGGGGTGGAACAAACAAGGAGATGATTATGTTTTTGCGTTATGCTTTGGGTAGTAATAATGAATTAACTGCTCAGGTTCGGAGGGTTGTGAGTTTGGGATATTTGGGAAATGAGAAGGGTGAGGAAATATTGAGGGAGTTGATTGAGATTGGGAAAATGATTAGTGGATTGATTAGGAGATTCAGGAAGAGTTAGGATAGATTTATAATTATGTTTGTGTTCGTTGATTTATGGATTGGCATGCGTGGTCTTCGGAGAAGGTGTTGGGAAGTTTGGGGAGCTCTGAGCGGGGTTTGAGTGGGGGTGAGGTGCAGAAGCGGTTTGCGAAGTATGGGAAAAATGTTATTCGGAAGTTGAAGGGGCGTGGGAAATTGGGGATTTTATTGGGGCAGTTTAATTCTTTGTTGGTTTATGTTTTGCTTGCGGTTATGGTTATTTCTGTTTTTATTGGACATATTATCGACGCTATTGTAATTGGTGTGGTTGTGATTTTGAATGCTGGTATTGGATTTGTTCAGGAGTATAAGGCTGAGGAGATTATTGAGAAGTTGAAAAAGAGTTTGAGGTATAAGGTTATGGTTTTGAGGGATGGGGCTCAGAAGGAAATTGATTCGATGTTTTTGGTGCCTGGCGATATTGTTTTGATGGATGCGGGGGATAAGGTTTTGGCGGATTGTCGGATTTTGGAGAGTGAAAATTTACAGAGTAACGAGGCTGTTTTGAGCGGGGAGAGTTTTCCGGTTGATAAGTCTGATGTTGTTTTGGATAAGAATGTTGTTTTGGCGGATAGGAAAAATATGCTTTATGCTGGGACTGTGATTGTTCGGGGAAAATGTACGGCTGTTGTTGTTGAAAGTGGGATTCGGACGGAGTTTGGGAAGTTGGCTGAGTTGGTTCAGACTACTACTTCGGAAAAGATGCCGTTGGAAAAAAAGGTAGATACTTTTTCTAGGGATGTTTCTATTGCGATTTTGATATTGGTTGCTTTTGTTTTTGGAGTTGGGATTTATTTTGGAACTGGGGCGTTTGAGATGTTTTTGGTTTCTGTGAGTTTGGCGATTGCGGCTATACCTTCTGCTCTTCCTGCTATTATTGCGATTACTCTTGCCGTCGCTGTTAAGCAGATGCATAAGGTAAATACTTTAATTAGGAGATTGCCTGCGGCTGAGACTTTGGGGCGAGCGACGGTGATTTGTACAGATAAGACTGGGACTTTGACTGAGGAGAAACTTAGTGTTGACTCAGTTTACACTTCGTCCGGTGGTCGGTGGTCGGTGGTCGGTGGTCGACTGAGTGATGATGTTAGGAAAGTTTTGGAGATTGGAGTTTTGTGTAATAATGCTCGGGATGAGAAGGATGATATTCTTG
Organism: Nanobdellota archaeon; assembly: GCA_018901375.1. Taxonomy (GTDB): domain Archaea; phylum Nanobdellota; class Nanobdellia; order Pacearchaeales; family GW2011-AR1; genus JAGVXH01. Next base: position 2,975 of record JAHIEP010000158.1, on the reverse strand, counting down.
GGGACCCTACTGAAGTGGCTTTGATTAAGGTGGCTAAGAAATTTGGTTTGAGCAAAAAAAGTTTTAGTGATAAGAATGAAAGGGTCAAGGAATTTCCTTTTGACTCTGTTAGGAAGATGATGTCTATAATTCGGTGTGTCGGTGGTCGGGGTGTCGGGGTGTCGGGAGGAATTAAGACTAGTTATGTTAAGGGCGCTCCTTTGTTTGTTTTGAATAGTTGTACGAAAGAATTAGTTGATGGTAAAATCAAGCTGTTAACACCGACGAGAAAAAAGGAAATAGTTAGTGAATTAAATAAAATGGAAAGTTCTGGGTTGCGGGTGCTTGGGTTTGGGTTTAGGCAGTTGACAAAGGTTAGTTTAGATGAGGCTGAAAGTCGTTTGATATTTACTGGGTTTACTGGGATGATTGACCCGCCTAGAGAAGAAGTTAGGGAGGCTATTCGTGAAGCTATCGAGGCTGGTATTAAAATTAAAGTTATTACTGGGGATTCTGCTTTGACGACGAAGGCGATTGCTGAAAAGATTGGTTTGGTTGGAGATGTTATTGAAGGTAAAGAGTTAGATAGATTGGATGATAGTGATTGGTATAAAGTTGTGAAGACGAAAACCATTTTCGCTCGGATTACTCCGCAGCAGAAATTGAAAGTTGTTGAGATTTTGATGAAGCAGCATGAGACTGTTGCGGTTACTGGCGACGGTGTTAATGATATTTTGGCTTTGAAGAGGGCGGACATTGGGATTGCTATGGGGATTCGTGGTTCGGATGTTGCTCGGGATTCTTCTGATATGGTTTTGCTCGATGATAATTTTGCGTCGATAATTCGTGCGGTTAGACAGGGGCGTCGGGTTTTTAATAATTTGAAAAAGTCTATTAAGTTTTTGTTGGCGGCTAATGCTGGCGAGGTTTTTGTTGTTCTCTTGAGTTTAATGTTCGGTATGCCTTTGATATTTTTGCCTCTTGCTATTTTGTGGATGAATCTTGTGACAGATAGCTTGCCTGCTTTGGCGTTGGCTATTGAGCCTGCTCACGACGGTATTATGAAGAGGGGTCCTCGTAATGATGATTTGTTGTCTGGTATTTGGGGGGCGATTCTCGTTGCTGGTGGGCTGATGGTTGTGGCTTCGCTTTGGATTTTTAATTATGGGTTGACTAATTTTGGTTTAGAGGTTGCTCGGACGATGGCTATTACGACGGCGATTTTCTTTGAGTTGTTTTTTGCTTTCTCTTGTAAATCTAAAAGTAGTTTGTTTACTACGGGTATTTTGAATAATATGTATTTGATTTGGGCTGTTGCTATTTCTGCTGGGTTGCATTTGTTGGCGATTTATACTGGGCTTGGGACGGTGTTTGGATTTGTTCCGCTTTCAATAAGTCAGTTTGGCTGGAGTGTGTTGGCTGGGTTGAGTGGATTGGTTGTTTTTGAAGCTGGGAAGATTGGGAGAACAGCTATTAGCCGTTAGCTGTTAGCTGTTAGTATGATTTTGTTGATGGTGTAACTTGCAATATAATTAAAAAAGGAACACGGATCAGAAGACAGGATTTCACGGATTAACACGGATTTTTTTGATTGGGTAGATTGGATATTATTTTTGAGTGCGCGGTTGAAGGAGGTGTTGATTATATTATTAGTAACGATAAACATTTGTTGAAGGTTGTGGAATTTGAAGGAATAAAAATAATTAGGCCGGAAGAGTTTTTGAGAATTATTGATAAGGATAATCTCCGTCGGTGAAAATAATTTCTTTGGACGATAAGTTTATAAAAGGATTTTTGCGTGTAAGAATACAAAATGAGAACTTTGGAGATAATATCCAAGGCTTCAATTGATATTTTTGAGGCTAGAATGAGCGCCCGACCGAGTGTCGAGTGTGATGATGATCAATTCTAGTTATGTCTTAAAGCAATGGAGCGATCTTTCTAATTAATTATGTTTAGTTTTGTGAAATTAAATTAAACAGGACATCAGTGCTGATGTTATTTGAAATTGATTAGATAGTAATACATTGATTTATATTATTAGCAAATCTTTAGAGGTTACCTTTAATCTTTAAAGAACAAAAGGATTAGGCTCTTTCTTTTACAAAAAGAAATTCCCTGGAAGTAGAAAAATTTTACTTCCTACGGAAATACAGAGTCTTGAATGAACATTTTTGTTTAATTCCAGTTTATCCTGCTGGAGGATGCAGCTATTTGGTTTGGGTTTAGACATGCAAGTCTGACGAAAGTCGGCAAACTGCTCAGTAACACGTAGTTAATCTACCCTTACGTCAAGGATACCCTCGGGAAACTGAGGTTAATACTTGATAGGGGATTAGACCTGGAAAGGTAAATCCCTGAAACTCGTGCGTAAGGATGAGACTGCGGATGATTAGCTTGTTGGTGGGGTAACTGCCTACCAAGGCGATGATCATTACGGGCTCTTAGCGGAGTTGCCCGGAGACGGAATCTGAGACACTATTCCGAGCTCTACGGAGTGCAGCAGTCGCGGAACATTTACAATGCACGAAAGTGTGATAATGCAAACCAAAGTGTTTTTCTTTTTGAAAAACTTTTTCTCGGTGCAAAAAACCGGGAGAATAAGGACTGGGAAAGACTGGTGCCAGCCGCCGCGGTAATACCAGCAGTTCAAGTTGCATCCCTTTTTATTGGGTCTAAAACATCCGTAGCTTGCCGTTTAAGTCTCTTGTGAAATCCTGTGTCTCAAGCACAGGGCTTGCAGGAGATACTGAGCGGCTAGAGATCGGTAGACGTAAAGAGTACGCCGGGGGTAATGGTAAAATGTGTTAATCCTCGGTGGACTAACAATGAGCGAAGGCACTTTACGAGGACGAATCTGACAGTGAGGGATGAAGGCCAGGGGCGCAAAACGGATTAGATACCCGTGTAGTCCTGGCAGTAAACACTGCTCACTAAACATCGGGCCCTCTTCGGGAGGATTCGGTGCTGAAGCGAAGGCGAAGAGTGAGCTACCT
>JAHIEP010000157.1 GCA_018901375.1 Nanobdellota archaeon | reverse complement strand
TCCGTATCCGCGAAAATCCTGCCCCTAATCCGCGAAAATCCGTGGACCTCCCCCAAATAACAAAACCTACCAAGTTACATAACAACAAACCAAAAAAAGATCCACATCCCATCCCCCTTCTAACGCGAAGCGATCTAACGCAAAGCGATCTAACGCAAAGCGATCTAACGCGAAGCGATCTACTCCATCCCCACTCAATTAATTATGGGGTGGACCCGTTATCACCCCAAATAATCCTCATCAGTCTCATACCAACCCCCATCAGAACACTGCACCCTAACGATAGGAAAAAAATAATTCCCAACAACAGACACCCCATAATCGTCATTATCATAAGGATTATCAAACTTATATGCATCTCCCCTCGAATACAACAAACTATACGACCTATACTCATAAGTCCCAGCAGCGCACTTACAAAACTTCCTGATATCATTTATGCCCCTAATCAAATACTTATTTTCCCCACTCCAACACTTCCCACCCACATCACAAATCCCCCCTTCATCCACACTCCCATCACAATCATTATCCACCCCATCACAATCTTCTACCGAAGGCAATACCGCCTGACACCCAACCCATCCACCAGCAGAACAACTTTCAAGCCCCAAACTACATTCCCCAACACCGCTCACACCACAACCCCGAATCAAACCCTCATCCACCCCCCCATCACAATCATTATCCCTACCGTCACAAACTTCCAGCCCAGGAACACAAACATCCAACTTAACCGCCTCATACGCCCCATAAGCATTCACAATCCCAGCCCCAATAATATCAGAACTACACAAAACCTTCCGTTGATACCTACACTCACCAGTCCACCGATTCCGAAAATAACACCTATTACAATTATTAGCATCAGTCGCAGTATCATACAACGCATCCTTAATCTCACCATCACTCAAATAAGGATTAGCAGACAACATCAAAGCAATCACCCCAGAAACATGCGGAGCAGCCATCGAAGTCCCAGACATATGTGCATACCATTCCGACCCACAGTCCCCCGCCGCCTCACAAGAATACGTCGACAAAATTTCAACCCCAGGCGCCAAAATATCAAGTGCACTTCCCGCATTACTCCAAGTCGGCACATTCCCACTCTTATCCACCGCCCCAACCGCTATCGCCTTCGAAGCACACGCCGGAGAACTAACACCCAAACCATCATTGCCAGCAGAAACCACAACACTATAACCATTCTCCACAACCCAATTAACCTTAGCCGCCAAAAAATCCTCGTCGCAATCCCCCTCATAATTCCCATTCCCCAAACTCAAACTCATAATCCTCGCATCCAAACTATCCACCGCATATTCCATACCAGCCACGATATCATCCTCATAACACGACCCAGTCTCATCGCAAACTTTCAACATATATATTCCAGCTCCAGGGCTCACACCCGTAGCATAATTACCATCAACCAAATTAACTCCACCCCCACTAATTATCCCAGCCACATGTGTCCCGTGCCCATTCTCATCCTCAGCAACATCGTCGTCGTCAACAAAATCCTTCTGCCCCTTAATGCTCCCCCCTAACTCAACGTGCGAATCAATCCCAGTATCCAAAACAACCACATCCACTCCACTCCCATCAATACCCTCAGCCCAAACCTTATCCGCTCCAATCATCTCATCCGCTTCCAAATCAACAACGTGAAACACCCTCGCCTCCCGAACACCCAAATCAGAAACACCCTCAGGACACTCAAACGAAATAGAATACCTCATCTCATGTCGAACAATACATCCCCTTCTCTTAAAAAAATCAATATCTTTCCCATCAACATTATCCGCAATAACTCGCCTAAAATCCCCACTCACAATATCACTAACATTAACACCACTAATCAAATCCGACGACGAACCCATTAACTTTACCGACTTCTCCGCAACAGACAAACTAACACAGAATAAAACCAGGACCATAATCCCAAAAACCAAACACCTAAATTTTAATTTCGTCCCCATACACAATCACCAAACAACAAGCTACTATTTAACTTTTATCATCACTAAAAATAACCCACTACACCCCTCTAAAAAATAAACCCACCCCAACAAATCTCCAACTTTCATATTTCCATAAAACTCTCCTTGAATATAATTCGAATACAATTAACACCGCTCACAAACTTTTAAAAACTCTCAAAGATTTTTCACATCATGGAACTAAATGTCACCGACGAAAACTTTGAAAAAGAAGTAATCGAAAAATCAAAAACAACCCCAGTCTTAGTCGACTTCTGGGCAAGCTGGTGCGGACCCTGCGTCTCTCTAAAACCAACGCTAGCAAAAATTGCAACAGAATACGAAGGCAAACTAATCGTAGCAAAAGCCGAAACGGACAACAATCAAAAACAAGCACAAAAATTCTCCGTAATGTCAATACCCTCGGTAAAACTTTTCAAAGATGGAAAAGTAGCAGACGAATTCATCGGCGCCCAACCCGAATCCGCAATCAAACAATTCTTAGACAAAAATTTATAATTTTCTATATTCATTTCTTATTATCGAAATAACAATAAAAACTGCAAGGTATTCAACCATTAAAAGAACTAATATAACATTAATGTCAAAGAGCATCATCTTATAATTATTCCAATTATTTATAGCCAAATTTCTGACAATAGAAATTATTTGAATAACGGTCGCCACATGAAGCGAAATAATAAATCCAAAAATAGTATTCATAGCAAAAGTTCCTACTAAAGAAGAAAATTTATCTCTCATTAAAAACGAAACCAATCACAGCTAATAAACAAAATGTCAATCAAAGATATATATTAAATTCTATTTCCGAGGAATTATAACCCAGCAAATCAAATAGGCTAATATACCAGTTCCCACAGTCATAGCCGTTAAAACAATCCATAAAATTCGAACAACAGCAGAGTCAAGCCCCGAGTAATCAGCAATCCCGGCACAAACTCCACCAATCATACTATCTTTCTCCGAAGCCCGATACAACCTCTTAATTTTACTCTTGACCATAAGATTGTATAGAAAAATTCTTTATAAAACTTTAGTTACCCCGTCTTCTATTAGCCCTCAATGACGGTCTAACCTTCGGTGCCTTAACAGTAGAATGCCTAAGTCCTCTAGCCTTTCTAGCTGCACTAGTAATTCCTCGAAGAGCCCTCTTCTTTGGAGCCACAACAAACTCGCCCAACTGCTTATCTTTCAAAATCCCAGGCTCAGCTCTATCAACCAAAATAACTTCAAAGAAAAAATTCATCCCATCCTTTCCAACTTCATAAGAATTCAAAACTTCCATATTATCAAACTTCCGAGCAACCCTCGTCTCAGCAATCTCCTTATAATTCATCCTCAAATTTTTCCTAATATGCAACCTCTTCGTCCTCCTCGCCTTATTCGGCCTCGTCCTCTTATGCCCTCCCCGCTTAATCTTAATCCTGACAACAACGACTCCCTTCTTTGCCTTATACCCCAAAGCCCGAGCCCTATCCAACCTCAACGGTTTCTCAACACGAGTAATCGCCCCATCCTTCCGCCACTCAATCATCCTCGCTCTCGAAATAGTAACATCCGGCTTCCTCCACGCTAATCTCAAATATTTCGCCAATCCCATACAAGCTAATCAGAAAAATCCTTTTTAAAGTTAATCATTAGTTTTATAAATCAAAATCTCGCTTAGTATTTATGAGGCTGTAGCGCAGCCAGGTAGCGCACTGCTCTGATAAGGCAGGGGTCCGCGGTTCAAATCCGCGCAGCCTCATAAATAAGTTACACAACATCAAACCCAACGGGCGAAGCCCTCTCTCACAGCGAAGCGAACTCGTGGGCAAAGCCCACACTCACAGGAAATCAAAGATTTCCGAACTCACAGTAAAATTTCACAGAATTTTACGAACTAAGGTTAAAGCAAAGCTTTAACCTTTGATTTCAACAAACACCTTCTCTCTCTCAACACTCCACCTCACAACCTGAACCTTTAATGGAATAAACTTAACATAACATTTGTCCCCAGAATACGCCTTAATCTCTAACCCCGTCGCCAAATCCGTCAAAACGACATCATCCTTCCGATTAACCCCTGGCGCCTCAATCTCATAAATAATACTATCCCCAATCCGACGAACCCTAGACTCAACTTCAATCTTCGGTAATCCAGCTCTCCTATCAGATTCTTCCCTAGAAACAACAGGCATAACATTACCTTTCTTAACTATCCGGTTCATCTGCCCCGGCCCCCGAGCAACTCTAATCTGAATTCCCTTCGGCATTTTCCCGTCCTCAAAATCCATAGAACCCAATTGCTTTTCTAATTGCTTAATCAAAGAACCCATAATTTTTTCCATCCCAAAAGGCAACCTCAACTCCTCT
>JAHIEP010000156.1 GCA_018901375.1 Nanobdellota archaeon | reverse complement strand
GTAGGGGGTAGGGGGGAGGGGGAGGGACGACGAAGGGGGGGCGAGGAACACGGATTGCGCGGATTGGATAGATTTTTTTGGGCGGTGGGGTTTTTATGGCTGGCGAGGTGTTTCGGAGAATTTAAATAGTTGGGTTTTGTTTAGGGTTGATGAAAAGGAGTTGGAAGGGGATTGTCGTCGGTGGGGTTGTTGGGTTTGTGTTTAGTTTGGGGTTGATGAAGTTTGGGACGAGTGAGAGTGTTTTTAGGTTGCCGTTAACTTTGGCGTTGAAGGTGGTTTGTCCTCCTATTGGTATATGTGGAGATATTATGGGGCTTGCTATATTTGCTGTATTTTTTACAATTATTTTTTATAGTTTGGTCGGGGCTGGGATTGGAATGTTGATTGAGAGGTGGAAGGGTGAGAAATAAATTGATTTTGTTTTTTGTTTTTTCGGTTTTGTTTTTGTCTTTTGTTGGGGCTTATGAATATGAATTTAATGGAGCTTTTTCTTCGGAGGGGTTGGATGATTTAGAGGTGAGATATGTTGAGGTGGTTGAGGAGGGTTTTGAGTTGCCTGATGTTTATGATAAGGAGGGTTCTTCTGATTTCTCTGTTCAGTATGTTAGGCCGGCTGATAATTATTTTCTTGATGCGCCTTGGAAGGTTGATGAGGACGGGAATATTATTTTGTTGGCTGGGGGTATTGGGGTGGATGCGGAGTTGGCTGGGATTTATTTTCTCGATGCTAATGATGGGGATGCTGTTATTGGGTATTATGATCTTGATGGGATGGTGATAAGTTCGTCAGCTCCTTGGTTTTTGTTTTTTTATGCGGATAAATCTTTGCTTAAGGAGACAGATGGAAAGTTTGCTGTGAAGGTTGTTTATGATGATTTTTGGTCGTATTATACGGAGGGGCCGGTTTATGTCGAGGCTGATGTTGGGGAAATGCCGAAGATTGAGGATTGGTATTGTGGGGACACACATTATCATAGTTGGTATACTAGTACTAATTGGCTCGGTGGTCTTGCTGGAGAGGTTGGAGCGCCTATTTCTTTTACATCCAAAATTGCTAAGGAGGTTATGGATTTTGATTGGTTTAGCGTTACTGACCATTCTAATTCTTTTAATTTGAATAAGGATAGTGCTTGGAATTGGTCTAGGTTTGAAAGGGATTGTGGTTTTTATAGTAATTGTTTAATTGGGGAAGAGGTGAATTGTAGGACTCCGGAGAGTGGTAATTGGATGGGAAATAGTTTGCCTGGGAATCATTTTTTGGCGTATGATATTGATGAGGTGTTTTTGGATAATGGACAAATTGATGTTCCGTTTTGCGATGAGATTGTGGAGAGTGTTAATGGACAGGGTGGGTTTGGTTATGTTGCGCATCCGGAGGCTATGATTGATATTGTCGTCGCTGATATTTTGATGAAGTGGTATGATTACTCTTTGCCTTTTGCTGGGTTGGAGATTTGGAACGGGGATATTGAGGACGAGGATGTTGCTGAGGATTTGGAGAATGGGATAGAGAAGTGGAAAGATGTTTTGTTGGGGCGGGCTGGTTTGGAGGCGAGGCGGGTTTATGTTTCGGCGGGATCGGATGCGCATGGGGATTTTCAGAAGTTTGGGAGGGAGTATACTTGTTGTTATGCTGAGGAATATTCTAAGGCGAATATTTTTGGGGCGTTGGAAGCTGGGACTTGTTATATGGGGAACAATGGGGCTCTGGCTTTTGAGATTGATAATTTGAATGGAGAGGTTGCGAAGATGGGTGAGGAGATAGATGTTTTGGCTGGTGGGGATGTTCAATTTAATATTGATAGTTTTGTCGAGGAGGATTGTGATTTTTATTTTGTCGAGGGTGTTGTTGGGGGCGAGGAGACTCGGATTCTGGCTGGTGGGACTAAGCATTCTTATGGGCATCTTAATGATGTTTTTAGTTTGTCGGATATTGGTTTGAGTGTTGAGTCTAGAGGATATTATCGTCTTGAGTGTGTGAGTAGCGACGGTATGAATAGAATTTATACGAATCCGATTTGGGTTAATCCTGTTGAGTGTTTTGTCGACGGTGATTGTGAGGAGAGTTCTTGTAAGGATAGTGTTTGTGTTTCTGGGAAGTTATGTAATGTTGTTTCTCCTACTGATGGGGATGTTTTTACGAATGGGGTTGTTCCTTTTGATGTTGTTGGCGTCGGTGATTTGAGTTTGATAGAGTATATTGATTATTCGGCTTCTTCGCCGAGATGGATACGGCTGTGTAGAAATTGTGATGGATATACTGGAAATAGGATTTTTAGCGACGGTGAGCATGAGGTTTCTGTTAGATGTTCGGATTCTTTTGAGAGTGAGGAGCATGGGTTTGATTTTTTTGTTGATAGTGTTGCGCCGGTGATTCTTGGGGTTGGGCCTCGGTCTGGTTTTTCGGATGGGAGTTTTAGTTTGAAGTTTAGAGAGGATAATCCTTCGGGAGTTTTTTTGCATTATGGGAATTCTGTGGAAACGGTTGATGGTTGTGTTAAGGGTGGGTTGAATTGGGAGTGTGATGTTTCGTCGGGGGTTTCGGACGGAGAGGTTGAGTTTTGGTTTGTCGTCGAGGATGTTGCGGGGCGAAGTGTTGAGTCTGCTGTCAATAAAGTTATTGTTGATAGTGTTGCTCCGGTTGTGACTAATGCTGATTCGTTTTGGGAGAGGGGAAGTGGTTGGTTTTCGAGTTATGTTTATTTTGATATTTCTGTAGATGAGGAGAATTTTAAGGAAGTTGCTTTGGATTATGATTATTTCGGGAGGGAGCGAAGTGTGAGGTTGTGTGGTGTTTTGAATAATGGGGCATGTAAGAAGAGGGTTAGGGTTCCGAGTTCTTATGAAAATGTTGGGATTGTTGTGAGAGATTTGGCTGAGAATTGGGCTGAGTATGAATTATAAATAAATTCTGAGTTATTGGAAGTGGAAAGCATGTGAGAAATTTTGGTCTAGGATACCCTCACTTATTAATTTTTAAAGTTGGTTGGGTGTGCTAATTTTTGTTTTGGGAGTGGTAGCGAGAGAATAGATTATAGAAAATATATTATAGATTGTTTTGGGAGTGTTTGGTTAAAGGGTAAACGCGGATCTTCGCGAATTAAGGACAGGATTTACGCGGATTTCTCTACGAGGAGTTTGGTTTTTTGATATTGGTTGAGGTGTGCTAACTTTCTCGGGCTCTCGCGGACTTTTTTTAGAATTTTATCCTGTGTAACTTTCTGAGCCGTTGGATAGGGCGGCTTTTGCACTTCTTAGATATTTGGATTCGACTTGTTGGTATCTTTGTTGGTCGCCTTTTGACACCGACGGTAAAACCTTTTCCATTGCTTTGTCGAAGTGTTGTTTTGTGATTTTTTTTGCATTGATGTCTTCTCTTAGGGCGAGCATTGCGGATTCTCGGACTAGGGCCTCGATGTCGGCGCCGGTGTAGCCCTCGGTTTCTTCGGCTAGTTTTAATAGGTCCACTGATTTATCTAGGACTTTATTTTTTTCCATTTTTTGAGTATGGATTTTTAGGATTTGGAGTCTGCCTTCTTTTTCTGGGACTGGGACGTAGACGATTCGGTCGAATCTGCCGGGTCGCATTAGAGCTGGGTCGAGAATGTCGGGTCGGTTTGTTGCTCCGATTACAATTACGTTTATTAGGTCTTCGATTCCGTCCATCTCTGCTAATAATTGATTGAGAACATTTTCGGTTACTTTTGACCCTCCCGACATTGAGTCGCCTCGTTTGCCGGCTAGGGAATCTATTTCGTCGAAGAAGATTACGCAGGGTGATACTTGTCTTGCTCGTTCGAATATTTTTCTGACTCCTTCTTCGGATTTGCCGACCCACATTGAGAGTAGGCTTGGGCCTTTGACTTGGATAAAGTTTGCTTCGGATTCGTTGGCGACGGCTTTTGCTAGTAGGGTTTTTCCAGTTCCGGGTGGGCCATAGAGTAGGACTCCTTTTGGTGGGTTGATTCCCATTCTTGTAAATGAGCTTGGAAATTTAAGGGGCCATTCGACTGCTTCTTTTAAATCTCGTTTTACGTTGTCGATACCTCCGATGTCATTCCATTTTGTCGACGGAGTTTCAACTAAAACTTCTCGCATTGCTGAAGGTCGAACTACCTTTAATGCTTCGTCAAAATCTTTTTGAGAAACTCTTAATTCGTTTAATAGTTCTTGAGGTATTTCTTTTTCTTCTTCTAAGTTGAATTTATGGATATTTTTTCGTATGACTATCATGGCGGCTTCTTTAGCTAGAGAATTAATATCTGCTCCGACGAAACCGTGGGTTTTTCTTGCTATCTCTTCGAGGTTTACTGATTTTGTTAAAGGCATTCCTCGTGTGTGGATTTTTAAAATTGATAGTCGGCCAGCTTTGTCAGGGACGGAGATTTCTACTTCTCGGTCGAATCTTCCGGGTCGTCTTAATGCTGGGTCGATTGCGTTAGGTCGGTTTGTTGCTCCGATGACTACTACTTTTCCTCGAGATTCTAGTCCGTCCATCATAGTTAGTAATTGAGATACTACTCGTCTTTCTACTTCGCCTCCGGCTTCTTCACGCTTTGGTGCCATTGAATCTATTTCGTCTATGAAGATAATTGCGGGTGCGTTTTTCTCGGCTTCGTCGAAAATCTCTCGGACTTTTTTTTCGGATTCTCCGTAGAATTTTGACATGACTTCTGGGCCGTTTAGTAAAATGAAGTGTGCTTCGGATTCGTTGGCGACGGCTTTTGCCAGTAGGGTTTTTCCAGTTCCGGGTGGGCCATAGAGTAGGACTCCTTTTGGTGGTTCGATTCCTAGTCGCATGAAAATCTCGGGACGTTTTAGTGGGAGCTCTACCATCTCTCGGACTTTCTTGACTTCTTCGGTTAGTCCTCCGATGTCTTCGTAGGTTATTGAGGGGATTGATTCTTCTGATATCTCGACGGCTTTAGGGGATAATGTGATTTCTGTGTTTTCTGTGATGATGCAGGGTTGTCCTGGGTTTGTCGATACGATTGCAAATCTGATTTGAGTTAGGCCGCCGGGCATTCCTCCGAAGCCCATTTGATTGAAAATGTCGCCGATATCGCCGCCGAAGAAATCTTCTGACATTATGTCTTTCCGTCGCTGAGTTCCGCCCATTACTATAATGTCGCCTTTTGTTACGGGTTTGCCGAGGAGTCCTCGTCTGAAATTGTCTGGGTCGCCTTGGACTACAACTCCTTTTACTGCTGGGGCGATTGTTACTTTTTTTGCTTCTTTTATTTTTGATTTTTTAATTACTACATATTCTCCTATTCCTGTCTTTGCGTTTTTTCTGACTATACCGTCCATTCGGATTATTTCTTCGCCTCTGTCGGCGGGGTAGGCGTGGTCTACTATTGAATGGGTTTCACGTTCTCCTTTTATGGAAATTATGTCGCCTCTTTCTAATTCTAGTTTTCGCATTAGGGTTGGGTCGATTCTAACTATGCCTTTGTAGGCGTCGTCTTGGAGGGCTTCGACTACTCTTAGTTTGATTGTGTTTGTTGTTTCTGTTTTTTTTGCCATGTTAAAATATAAGAAACCTAGGTTTCTTATCAACTTCCTCTTTAGGTGGACGAGGTTTCTTGTTAACTTCCTCTTTAGGTGGACGAGGTTTCTTGTTAACTTCCTCTTTAGGTGGACGAGGTTTCTTGTTAACTTCCTCTTTAGGTGGACGAGGTTTCTTGTTAACTTCC
>JAHIEP010000155.1 GCA_018901375.1 Nanobdellota archaeon | reverse complement strand
TGTGTGAGTCGGGTGTGGACGATGGGAAGGCTCCTGTGCTTAATCCTAATTATGGAGTTATTTCGGAGAATGAAAAATATAGTGAGGTTGGTAGTAATGGATTTAGTTTGACTTCTTCCGACGGTGGATGTATTGATGCTTACACGCCTGTTGCTTTTGGGATTAGTACGAGCAAGTTGACGCAGTGTAAGTTTGATGTTGTGGAAAATGAGTTTGAGAATATTGGTTTTGATTTGGGTGGGAATAATTTTGTTATGAATCACACGACGGTTTTCACTTTGCCGGACCCGAGTCATGGGCAGAGTCAGGGAGGGAACTGGACTGGGGATTTGACTTTTTATGTGAAGTGTCAGGATAGTTTTGGGCATGAGAGTCCTGGGTTTTATGAGGTTAATGTTTGTGTGAAGGAGGGGCCGGATAGGACGGCACCGGTTGTTAGGGCGACGAATCCGGAGAATGATGCGATTGTTAGTTTTGATTCTAGTGAGCAAAATGTTGAAATTGTTACGAATGAGTTGGCGGAATGTAGGTGGGATTATGGAGATAAGGATTATGAATTTATGGGGAATTCTTTGGAGTGTGGTGATTCGATTGGTGCGCCGTCTTCTTTGTTGGGGTATAGTTGTTCGGGAGTTTTGCCGACGGTGAGTGCGGAGAATGTTTATTATATTCGGTGTATGGACCAGCCTTGGCTCAGCGGAGCAGAGTGTGAGAGTTCCAGTGCGTCAGTGTGTCAGAATAAAAATATGCAGAGTTTGGTTTATGTTTTGAGGAAGCCTGAGAGTAAGATTGTGATTGATTGGATTGAGCCGAGTGAGGACTTTGAGGTTAATACTGAGATGACGACGATTGATTTGCGGGTTCGGACTTCGGGTGGTGGGGATTTTCATTTTTGTTCTTATTCTTTTTCTGGTTATGAAACTATGATTGAATTTTTTGAGACAGGGACGGAAACTAATCATGGTCAGCCTTTGAATAGGCCGGCCGGAAAGCATACGATTTTTGTTGAGTGTCGAGATGAGACGGGGGATGTTGCGCAGGGTTCTACTGAATTTGAGATTATTTATGACGACGCTGTTCCGCAGGTTGCTCGGGTTTGGCAGAGTGGTGGGAAGTTGTTTGTTATTACGACTGAGGATTCTGAATGTAGATATTCGACGGAGAGCTGTGGGTTTGGTTGGGAAGATGGGGAGGATATGGGCTCTGGCGAGGAGCATAGTATTAGTGCTATTCGTGGGAATAATTATTTTATTAAGTGTGGGGATGAATTTGGGAATGTTCCGTCGGGGTGTTCGATTTCTGTTCGGGCGCTGTGAGACGGACTGGGAGCTGTCGCTCCGTAGTGGGGCACTGTCGTGCCGTCGTGGGGACCTGTCGGTCCGTAGTGGGGCGAGAGGACTCGCCGTCGGGGGCTTGGTTTGGGGTGATACTTTATGAGTGATGGATATAAGAGGTTGGAAGTTTGGAAGATTGCGATTAGGCTAAGCGAGGATGTTAAGAGGGAGATTGGAAAATTTCCTAAAATTGAAGCTCGTAGATTGATTGATCAATTACTTGGTTCTTCTATTAGTGTTTTTTCCAATATTGTTGAGGGGTATAAGGGTGGGACTAAAAAAGAATTTCTTCGTTATTTGAAAATTGCTTATGGGAGTTTGAATGAGCTTGCTAGTCAATTGCTTTATTCTAATAAGGTTGGATATTCGAATGATGAGGATTATAAAAAGTTGAGAAATATTGTGTTTAAACTAGATAGAAAAATGGCTGGGTTTATTAAATTTTTAGAGAGGGATGATAAGGAATTTTACTTCAAATAGATTGATGATAGATTTTATAAATGATGAATGATTAGAATAGGAATGGAAAAAAGTGGGCAAGATAGAGGTCAGGTTACGATTTTTATTATTGTGGGAATTGTGATAGTGTCTGCTTTATTGGTTTTCTTTTTGTGGGCTAAACCGACTTATTTTTCAGAGAGTGGGACGAGGATTGGGTTTGAGGGTTGCGTCGAGGATGTTGTTGGGCAGGCGATCGATGAGTTAGAGTTGAAGGCTGGATTTATTGACCCGAAGTTTACTTATGCTTACAATGGTGAGGAGCTGACTTATCTTTGTTATACAAATAATTATTATGAGACGTGTACAGTTCAGGTTCCGTTTTTGAAGAATGTTTTTGATGAGCAGATGGAGATTTTGATAAGGGATAAGGTAGATGTTTGTTATGATAATTCGATTGGGAGTTTGAGAGAGCAGGGGTATGATGTTGGTTCAGGGAGTGTTGATTATGATGTTTTGATTGAGCCGGGAGTTGTGAGGGTTGAGATTGATGCGCCGACGACGGTTGGGGGTCAGAGTTTTACTCGGTTTAATGTTAGAGTTAATGCTCCTGTTTATGATATGGTTATGATTGCGACTTCGATTTTGCAGTTTGAGGCGAAGTATGGCGACGCTGATGCGAGTTCTATGATGGATTATTATCCTGACTATGTGATTGATAAGGTTAAGCGAGGAGATGGGACGACGGTTTATATTTTGGAGAATAAAGTTATGGGAAATAAATTTAAATTTGCTAGTCGGAGTTTAGTGTTCCCGGCGGGCTATGATTTAAAATGAGTAATGTTACTCAAAAATGGGTGGACGTGTTGATTCCTTTTTCTAGTGATTATTGTGGGAGGTATACTGCAAGTGAGCTGGCAAGAAAAACTAGAATTCCTCAGCAGACTGTTTCTAGGATAATAAATGGATTAATGAAAATTAATTTAGTTGGATATTTGAGAGAGGGGAAAAATAAATTGTTTTATCTTAATTTGAAAATGAGGAATGTATTGATTATGCTTGAAATTGTAGAGAATCAAAAAATGTTAGAGTTTAATATAAAAAATCCCAAAATTGCTTTAATCCTTGAGGAGCTTATGGTTTATTGTGATAGCATTATTGTTTTTGGCTCTTATTCTTCTGGGGGGTTTGATAAAAAATCTGATTTGGATATAGTTGTATTTGGAGCTAAGTCTGTTTCTAAGTTTAAAGAGAAGATGAGGGGTTTTAATATTGAGATAAATGTTCATTATAGTAGATATTCGGAATTTTTGAAAACTTTAAGAAGTGGAAATGCTCTTTCTCTTGAGATTTTTAAGAATCATTTGATAGTCGGAAATGTTTCTAAAATTGTGGAGGTTTTTGCTAATGGATAAAATTGAGTGGTGTTGTCATCAGAAAAGAGGTGTTAAATTGGTTGAATGTAATAGTGTTCTTTCGGAAAGTTATATTAGGGAGGCGGATGACAGTCTGGAGGTTTGTGCTAAGATAGAGGGGAAATGGAAAATTATATCTGGTTATTATGCATGTTATAATGGGCTTTATTCGATTTTAATGAAGTGCGGAATAAAATCTGAGATTCATGATTGCACGTTAGAGTTAATGAATTTGTTTGATTTTTTAGATGAAGAGAAGAAATTTGTTAAAGAATTGAAAGAAAAAAGAATAATTGTTCAGTATTACTTGAAAAATGCTTTAATTGAAGACGAGGAAAAGATTTCTAGTTTTGTTGCGAAATGTAAAGAAATTTTATATAGGTTGAATTCTGAAGATATTGAGAACATTAGGAACAAAATAGGAAGAATAGAAAATGAATAAAAATAAAATAATTAAGGAGATTGAAAAAAGAAGGATGAATTTAAAAAGTAAGGGAGTTAAGAAGATTGGGTTGTTTGGTTCGTATCTGAAAGGGACTCAAAAGAGGGGAAGCGATATTGATTTCTTGGTTACTTTTGAAAAGGAGAATATTGGAGAAAATTATTTTAAGGTTTTATTTTATTTAGAAGATTTATTTAAGAGAAAGATTGATTTAATAGCAGTTCAGACTTTAAGAAAAGAATTAAACTATGTAAAAAAGGAGGCTGTTTATGTCAAAATAAATGGGAATTGGAATAATGAATAAAAAGGGTGTTGCTGGTTTTGAAGTTGTTTTGATGATTATGGCGACGTTTGCTTTTGCGTTTATGATTGGTGGGAATGTTTCAGTTGTTTCGGCGGCGACTGCGACTAGTGAGGCGAGTGCTTGTTGTGAGCGGACTGTTGATGGGGCTTGGTGTGTTAATGCTCCGGAGGGTTCTTGTGATTCTAATTTTTTGAGTGCGCCGACTTCTTGTGAGACGACTTCGTATTGTAGGCTTGGGACTTGTTATGAATCTGAGGAAGGAATTTGTATGGAGAATACGCCGTCGAGAGTTTGTAATGATAATGGTGGGACTTGGGATGTTCGGGAAATTGAGCAGGTTCCGCAGTGTCAGCTTGGATGTTGTGTGATTGCGGACCAGGCGGCTTTTGTTCCTTTGGTTAGATGTAAGAGATTGTCGACGCTGTTTGGGGTTGAGAATGATTATCGGACTGGGATAACTAATGAGGTAAGCTGTATTGCTGAGGCGCAGTCGCAGGATATGGGGGCTTGTGTTTATGAGAAGGATTTTGATAGGGTTTGTAAGTTTACGACTCGAGGAGACTGTAACGCTCAGGAGAGCGTTGCGGTTGTCGGTGGGTCGGAGGTCGGTGGGTCGGTTGAAGTTTCTAATCAGAAAACTTTTTACAAGGATTTTTTGTGTTCGGCGGAGGAGTTGAATACGGCTTGTGCTAAGCAGAGTTCGACTACTTGTTATCAGGGTGATGTTTATTGGGTGGATAGTTGTGGAAATAGAGAGAATGTTTATTCGGATGATAAGGTGAGGAGTTGGAATGCTGGGAAAGTTTTGGGAGAGGATGGGGTTTGTAATCCTAATGATGGGAAGGATATGGATTGTGGAAATTGTGATTATTTACTTGGGACTCGATGCGCTGCGTTTGATGGGTTTATGGGAGGGCCAAAGGATGGGGACAATTATTGTCAGAAGACTGAATGTCTGGATAGGAATGGGGAGAAGCGGATAAATGGGGAATCGTGGTGCGTCACCGGAAGCGGAACTTCCGGGGGTGGTGGGTATTCGGGCGCTTCGCTTGTGGGTAGTGGGCAAGACACTGTTGGGTCGAGATATTTTAGGGAGATTTGTACCGACGGTGAGGTTCGGGTTGAGCCGTGTGCGGATTATAGGAATGAGGTTTGCCTAGAAAGCTCTATCGAGCTGTCGGGAGTCGGGAGTCGGGAGTCGGGAGTCGGTTCTTTTGGGACGGCTGGGTGTCGGGTTAATCGGTGGCAGGATTGTACTTCTATTGATGATGAAGATGATTGTTTGAATATTGATAGGCGGGATTGTTTATGGTTGCCTGCGGTTAGTGGAATGATTTTGGGCGGAGGGTCGAGGGGTGAGGGTGGAGGGTTTTCTAATCCTAGTGCTGGGACTGCGTTTAGTAATCCGACTGGGGGTGGTGGGTTTGGGACTGGGAAGGTCGTGAGCGAGGTTTCAGGTGTCAGAACTCAGAACTCGGGAATTACTGGGGAGGCGGTTGCTCCGATAACTGGATATGCTTCTAGTGGGGATGAGGGAGTTGAGGAGACTACTACTAATAGGGCTGGTGGGATTTGTGTTCCGAATTTTCCGCCGGGATTGAAGTTTTGGGAGGACTCGAGTGCGCCGCAGATTTGTGGACAGGCGAATGCGAAGTGTGTTGTGGTTTATGAGAAGGGATTGATTGGGGGACAGAAGATTGTTGAGGGAGAGGAGTGTTTGGATGAGAAGGGAGATTGGGCAGAGAGGGCGAATAGGGTTTGTGCTGGGCTTGGGGATTGTGGGGGGTATGTTAATTATAATGGGGAGTTTACCGACGATGGATATAATTGGATTGAGGATGGGAAGGCAAAAGAGTTTAGTCCTAATTCGGTGAATATTATTGCTGGGGGATTTTTGGGGATGGTGGTTGCT
>JAHIEP010000154.1 GCA_018901375.1 Nanobdellota archaeon | reverse complement strand
TAAGGTTAAGGCTAAGAAGATTGATGGTATTGTTTATGTTGAGTTAGCTGAGATTCCTGCGGTTGTTGGGTTTAAGATTGCTCGAGAAGTTAGGAAGAAGGCTGGAGGGGCAGTCGGAAGTCGGAAGTCGGGGGTCGGGGGTCGGAAGTCGGAAGAGAAGGTTGATGATGATGACAAGGACAAGGACGGTGTTTCTGATAAATTGGAAGAGAAGGAAGATGCTCGGGCTGGTGCTGAGATGGGAGCTAAGATTGAGAAGGCTGATGCTAAGATAAAGACACATACTACGGACTTGAAGCATGAGAAAAGGTCTATGCCGAAGAGAAAGGTACTAAAATAGGTGTTAGGTCGCTTTGCTGTTAGGTGTTAGGAGGGCTTCGCCCGATTTTGTGGTTTTTGTTATGTGGTTTTTGAAAGTTAATTTCTAAATGTGGTATTATACTGGTTGTAATTTTTATACAATTAAAATGAACACGGTTGGGAAACGGAGGAGACACGGAGGACACGGACGATTATTTGTTATGTGATTGTTGAAAAGGTTTTTAATTTGGAATAGTGGTATTCTAAAAAATGATTCGTTTGGCTTTTTTCATATACTTTTTGTATCTTGGATTTACTTTTTGTAAATATTCTTCTTCTTGTATTAAGCGATTTCTTAGATAGTCCCAGTAGAATGGAGCGAGAAAAATTGCTCGAAGATTTAGCATTAACATTGTTCCAGCGAAGAAAAAGAGTCTACCAAGATAAATTGGATGTCTAATTTTTGAGAAGATTCCGACTTCTAGAATTTCTTTGGATTTGTATATATTTGTTATCGGATTCCAGAGGTTCCTTAACTGTAGTCTTCCAATCATCGCGACAATTAAACCGGTTATCGATACTACGAACCCCACAATATAGATTGGCATTGGAGAAATGTTGTTTGTAAAAAACAAGATGTAAAATAGGAAGATGTAAAATGAGGTTAGAATTATGGATTCTTTGATAGCCATCTCCCTTGTGAAATATTTTTTTAAGTGGGTTTTATCAGTTTTTATTTTTGGGAAGAATACAAAAAAGAGAAAGACTAGGAAAGTTATAATTCCGGTTGCTTGAATGATTTTTAGCAATATTATTTCTATACTCATGGTCTTAAAAATATCAACCTGTTTAAATAGATTTTTAATTATTGATTCTATTTAGTTTTATGGAAATTATTAAGAATGATTTGAGGAAGTTTGCCGACGCTGATAAGGCTTTGGTCTTACGGGGATTTTTTAAGACTGGGGTTGGGGAGTATGGTGAGGGTGATGTTTTTCTTGGGGTGAGTGTGCCGAATGCGAGGAAGGTTGCTAAGGCTCATGGGGCTAGGATTTCGTTGGATGATGTTGGGAGGTTGCTTGGTTCTGAGATTCATGAGGAGAGGTTGGCTGGGGTTTTGATTTTGGTTGAGAAATTCGAAAAAGCAAATTGCACGCGGATGGCACTGCCAGTGGACTCCTCTGAGAGCCACACGGATGACGCGGATACTATATATGAATTTTATCTTAAGAATGCTTCGAGGATTAATAATTGGGATTTGGTTGATTTGTCGGCGCCTAAGATTGTTGGGGAATATTTGTTGGGGCGCGACAAGGATATTTTGTATGAGTTGGCTAAGTCTGAAGATTTGTGGGAGAGGAGGATTTCGATTGTTTCGACTTATGCTTTTATTCGTGCTGGGGAGTTTGAGGATTGTTTGGGGATTTCGAAGATTCTTTTGAAGGATTCTCATGATTTAATTAGAAAGGCGGTTGGGTGGATGTTGAGGGAGGTTGGGAAAAGAGACGGGGATTTGTTGCGGGAGTTTTTGAGGGAGAATTATTCGGATTTGTCGAGGGTGACCTTGAGGTATGCTATTGAGAGGTTTGGGGAGGATGAGAGGAAGGGGTGGTTGAAGGGGCATTAAATAATTCCTTTTTCTCTGAGATAAAGTATAAATAAGACGACTATCATTAGAAGAATTACCCATCTTGGGTCGATTGCAAATTGTGCTTTTTTATTTTTTGATTTCATTTTTAAAAAAAACCTTTTATCCTGAGGTATACTATGAATGTTGCTATCAATGCAATTAGTATAATCCATCTTGGGTCAATTATGTATTGGGCTTTTTTATTTTTTGGTTTCATTTTTTAATTCTAGTTTTATGAGTCTTTTTTCTATATCTATACTCTCTTTTAATTTATTTAAATCTTTGTTTGTTTTTATTATTGCATTCTTGTTTAATTCTATTAAAGTTATTTTTTGTTTAAAATAATTAATTGGTAAAGATAAAACATAGACAAGTATAATTAATAGTAAGATTGCAATATAGGCAATAAGCCCGCTCTCTGGACTTTCTAATTGAGTATAAATTGTGATGATTGCTATTATTAATGTGATGATTGGGCTGATGATTGAGATTGGGTTTTTCATTTGATTGTTTGGGGATTTTTGTTTAAAACAATTTATATAGTGAAATTTCTCTGAGTAATTATGAAAGATATTAAGGAATTGTTGAACTTTGGGCTTATTAATATTGATAAATGTGCGGGGCCGACGTCGTATTCGGTTTCGGAGTTTGTTCGTCGGCAGCTGGGTTTGTCGAAGACGTCGCATATGGGGACGCTGGATCCGAAGGTGACTGGGGTTTTGCCTGTGACTTTGGGGAGGGCTTGTAAGCTGGCTGGTTATTTTATTAGGCATGATAAGACTTATGTTGGTATACTTGAGACGCATAAGGAATGTAAGATTGAGGAGTTGCAGAAGTTGATTGATGCGAATTTTGTTGGGAAGATTATGCAGACGCCACCACATCGGTCGGCTGTTCTTCGAGAAGAAAGAATACGAGAGGTATTCTTTTGGAGACTTCTCGAAGTCGGAAGTTGGAAGTCGGCCCCAAATGGGCATGACCCTGCTGGCCCCGAAGTCGGAAGTGAGGGGAGGGGAACGTCGTTTTTGTTTGAGGCGAAAGTGGAGGGAGGGACTTATATTCGGAAGTTGTGTTCGGATTTGGGTGATATGATTGGTGGGGCGCATATGGGGGAGTTGCGTCGAACACGCGCTGGCGTGTTCTCCGAGTGTGTTAGTGTGTTAGTGCCTGAGTGTGTTAGTGCTGGGACTAGCTTTGATAAGATTGTGGATTTGTTTGAGTTTAAGTCGGCGGTTGATAAGTGGAAGTTGGATGGAGATGATTCTAAATTAAGAGAAATGATTGTTCCGGCTGAGGAGGCGATTAAGAAAGTTTTGCCTTGTGTTGGGGTTGATAAATGTGCTTTGAAGGCTTTGTATGTTGGGAAACCTTTGTTGATTGAGAATGTAGTTAGTAAGACTGAGTTGGTGCCGGGGGATGTTTTTGCGGTTTTTTGCGAGCAGGTTTTTATTGGGGTTTATAGAAAGACCGACGAGGAAATTATTTTTGGGCGAAGTGAGTTTGTGTTTAACTAGGTTGTATTGTCGTAGAAGATATTTATCCTCCTGTGAAAAATCCAGAATGTGCAGAAGATCCCTGAGATATTAGATTTATTATTCCAAGTAGGAAGAATACTAGTACCGATATGCCAATTGCAACAAGAATAATAAATAAAATCTTTTTCCATAACTTAATATTAGGACGATTAAAAAGACCAAAGGATAAGCCCACTGCACCCACTATTACAACCGTTGCTAGATAATCTCCCTCAAACCATGGATAAATCATGTAGGATATTCCTGCTAATAATATTATAACTGATATTATAATTATCGATATATTTATTCGCTTCATCTTGTCTTAAAATAAAACAGGTATATTAATCTATTGCTATTGGCGGAGCAAATTTGTGTTTAACTGATTATTGAAATTTTTTGTGATATAGGTCTAAGATCTCTGCTATCTCTTCGTTTTCGTCGTATCTATAAGATAATCTAAATGGTGGAATGTATAATTCCCTTGTTCCTTTCCTGACGTTTCGCATTGGTTTGCCGACGCGAGGATTATCTTTTATTTTCTCTATCTGTTTTATTATTTTTGTTTTGAATAAATTGTCTTTAACTTTAGAAAATGTTTTTTGGAAATCTTTGTGCAAAGTTACCTTTACCATTTTTTCATTTCGCTTATAAAATCGTCGAAGTCCATTTCAATCCCTTCTCCTCGGTCTATGCTTTCTTGGGCTTCTCTAGTTCTTCGCTCAAACTCTAAGTCTTCTTTGAAATACTCTTTAAGTGTGTCGGCTTTTTTTAGAATTATCGAGTTGTTTTCTTGTAGGATAATTAATCTTTCTCCTGTTTCGAATCCTCGTCGCATTGCTAGTGGGATTACTACTTGGCCCTTTGAACTTAGAATTGTTGTTGCTATTTCCATGGTAAGACGAGTCTTACTTTGTATTTAAATGTTTGGTTAGGGGTGGTTGGAGTATAGATTTATTTTTAAGTAAGGGTTTCTTGGTTTGTTTATGGAGGAAGATAGCGAGGTTAAAAGAGGTGAAAAGAGAGGGAGTTTGTCTAATCAGGATGAAATGTTGAATGATGCTAGGGATTTTTTTGAGGTGAATAGGGTTGAGATTGGGAAGAAGGTGAAGGCTGGGGAGAAAGTTGTTGAGATTGATTTTGAGGATTTTTCGGCGCATTCGCCTGAGTTGGCTGGGGCTTTGGTTGACCGGCCTGAGGAGACGATTCAGTTGCTGGAGATTGCGCTGGAGGAGCTTGAGTGGGCGCCTAATGATGCGAGGGCGAGGTTTACTAGTATTTCTAAAGGACAGATTCTTTATATCCGAAATATTCGTTCGAAACATTTGGGGAAGATGATTGGGATTGAGGGGATTGTTCGTCAGGCGTCGGAGGTTCGGCCATTGGTTACGAATGCAAAGTTTGAGTGTCCGTCTTGTGGGACGATTATTTCGGTTTTGCAAATTGATAAGAAGTTTAAGGAGCCTTCGAGATGTTCGTGTGGTCGGCGTGGTGGGTTTAAGGAAATTTCTAAGGATATGGTTGATGCTCAAGTTTTGACGATTGAGGAGGCTTCGGACAATTTGCAAGGTGGTGAGCAGCCGAAGAGGATGGTGATTTTTTTGAAGGAGGATTTGGTTGACCCGAATATGGAGATGAGGACGACGCCTGGTTCGAGAGTTAATATTATTGGTATACTTAAGGAGATTGCGATTACAGCGTCGAGCGGGGCAATGTTAACGAGGTTTGATTTGGCGATTGAGGCGAATAATATTATTCCGCTTGATGAGAGTTTTGAGGACATTGATATTAATGAGGAAGATGAGAGGGCAATTAAGGAGTTGGCTAGTTCGCCTGATTTTATGAAGAAGATGACGGGGAGTATTGCGCCTTCGATTTGGGGGCATGAGAATGTTAAGACGGCGTTGGCGTTTCAGTTGTTTGGGGGGGTTCGGAAGACGAGGAGTGATGGGACGAAGATGAGGGGGGATATTCATGTTTTGCTGGTTGGGGATCCGGGTGTTGCGAAGTCGGTTATGCTTTCTTTTATTGCGGGGGTTGCTCCGAAGGCTCGGTATGTTTCTGGAAAGTCGTCGACGGGAGCTGGGCTTTGTGTTAGTCCGAAAAGTAAGTTAATGATTGGAAATGGGCATATTGTTGAGATTGGAAAAAAGTTGGAGGGTTGTTCTGATTTTCTGAAGAAACATAATGATTGGGTTTGGTTCGATGATGAAGGAATTGATTTTGATGTTCATAGTATGTCGAAAGATATGAAAATGCAATGTAAGAAGCCGTCGAAGATTTGGAAGTTGGAGGCACCTCTGGAAGTTTATGAGGTTTGTACTAATTTCGGGAAGAAAGTTGAGTTGACGGGGAATACACAGTTATTTGTTAAGGGTGAGGATGGTATGATCTGGAAAAAATCTATGGATTTGGAAGTTGGTGATTTGATTGCGAGTCCTGCTCGTATTGAGGAATTTAAGGGTGAGGACATTTTTATGGTTGATTTGATTGGGTTAAATCCTAAGTTGTTGGGAGTTGAAGAAGTTGTTGGGGAGGTTGTTGATTCATTGAAGGAAAAATATGGAACTATCCGGGAAGTTGCGAAAAAGTTTGGGGTTAATGAAAATAATTTATATCATAACTGGGTTAATGATACTTCTAGGGGATGTATTAGTTTGGATAAGTTAAGGGAGATTTGTGATGATGTTGGATTTGATTATCGAGATAGGTTGGAGTATTTTAGTTTGTATAATGGGAAGAAACATAAGATTCCGGTTAAGGTGAGTGAGGATGTTTTGTATTTTGCTGGACTTGTTGCTGGTGATGGAGATTTGAGATTTGCTGGGAATGATACGATTAGTATTCGGTTTTCTAATTCTTGTGACGAGTTGCAAAATGAATTTAGGAAAATTCTAAAGAATGAATTTGGGTTGAGCTATGATGTTAGTTTGGGTAATGAAGTTCGACCTGAAGCGACGCGGACTCACTCTAAGATTTTGGGAAAGATATTGAATGTGCTTGGGATTCCTTTGTCGCCGAAGTCTGATAAGATTTTTGTTTCCGATAAAATTTTGTCGATGGATAATTCTTTGGTTTCTGAATTTGTCTCTGGGCTGTACGATAGTGATGGGAGTATTTATATTCGCGGAGAAGGTGAGAAGGGGAGTAGTTGTATTGAGTTGACTAGTTGTTCTGAGAATTTGATTCGTTCTTTGCAGCTTGTTATGTTGAGATATGGAATTCATGCAAGTGTCCGAATGAGGACTCCTAGTATGGGGGGCGAGATTGTTGGAAAATTGAATCGTTTTGTCTTGGAAATTAGAAAGAATTCGGATATTTTGAAGTTTATTGATAATTTTAAGTTGAGACATCCTTGGAAGATTGAGAAGTTGGAAATACTGAAGGAGAAATTAGGAGATGTTATTGAGGATGGAGATATTGTTTGGGAGAGAGTTGTGAAGATTGATAAGAAAGTTCCTGATTACGAATTTGTTTACGATTTAACTTTGGACGATACGCATAATTTTGTTGTTGATGGCTTGATGGTTCATAATACGGCGACTGTTGTCAAAGATGAGTTGTTGAAGGGTTGGGGGTTGGAGGCTGGTGCGATGGTTTTGGCGAATAAGGGTTTGGTTTGTATTGATGAGTTTGATAAGATGGACGAGGAAGATAGGTCGACGATGCATGAGGCGATGGAGCAGCAATGCATGATGCCTGATTTTAAATTGATGTTGTCTAATGGACAGAGTGTTGAGATTGGAAAATTTGTTGATGAGTTGATGGAGAAAAATTCTAAAAAAGTTTTAGAGGGTAAAGATTGTGATATCTTGGATACAGAAGATGTTGAGCTTATGTCTACTGATTTTGTTAATCATTTTCCTATGAAGGCGGCGCGAGTAAGTCGACATTTGGCT
>JAHIEP010000153.1 GCA_018901375.1 Nanobdellota archaeon | reverse complement strand
GTTGGTTAAGACGCTGGAGTTGATGGGGCTGGAGAGCGAGGCGGCGAGTTATGGGGTTTTGCCTTTAGGGATGGTTCGGTTTCCCGAGGGTAAAATGAGTTCTCGGACTGGAAAGAATATTTTGTATTCAGATTTTAGCGAGGAGGTTAAGGAGATTGCGAAGAAGGGGCTCATTAAACGAGGTGTTGGGAGCATTGGTGTTCGGGAGTTGGAAGATAGGGCGATGAAGATTGCGATTGCTTCGATAAAGTATTCGATGTTGAAACAGGATGCGAGGAAGACGATGATTTTTGACCCGAAGAGTGACGTTTCTTTTGAGGGAGATACCGGGGCTTATTTGTTGTATTCGTATGCTCGGGCGGCGTCGATTCTTAGGAAAGTCGGAAGTCGGAAGTCGGAAGTCGGAAGTCGGAAGAATTTTGAGGGGGTGGAGGTTAGGTTGTTGAAGAAGATTGATTCGTTTGGGGAGGTTGTTGTTAAGGCTTATGAGAATTTGGCGCCGAATTTGGTTGCTAATTATTGTTTTGATTTAGCGACGCTGTTTAATGGGTTTTATCATGCTTGTCCTGTGTTAGGTTCTGATGAAGAGGGTTTTCGTCTTGCGCTTGTAAGGAAGTTTAAGGAGAGTTTGGGGGAGGGGTTGGATTTGTTGGGGATTGAGACGCTTGAGGAGATGTAGCTCAGCTTTGCTGGAAAAGCTCACTTCGTGGAAGGGCTCACTGGTGTGGAAAAGCTCACTTCGTGGAGGCTTGGCGAGTGGATTGGTTTTGGGAGGTGAGATGTAGAGGTTAATTTTTGTAGACTTGGTGATATTTCAAAAAATACTAAAAGATATATTGAAGATTGTTTTTTGAAAAAGTGACTATATAAATTTGAAATAAATAAAAAATTAATTACTTAATCTGCTTGAAATTTTTCCAAGCGATTTCGAATAGACTTTCTAGTGCTTGGGCGAAGAATTCTGTGTTTAGCCAGACACCTACGTCGTAAGTTGGGTGGACGTCTTCGTCGTTTAGAAGCATGAACATTAATTGTTCGCTGTCGATAATCATGAAACGTGCCCTTAGTCCTTCTACATCTCGGACTTCTGCTACTCTTGCGAAATCTTTTGCTACTTTTATATTGCTTTCGTTTATTGGAGCAGCAATTCTAATTGTTACTCCTCGCTTCTTTGCTTTTTCTATCGAGGGTAGAAGGCATTCTAATTTTCGGCTTAGTCCGTCTGCTGTTGTTACTAATGTGATTGTTTTTTGGGCTTCTCTTACTAACATGTCGAGATGGTTGTAGATGTTCTGTCTTCCTTTTAGTGCACCTGATAAATCGGTTGGTTCTACGAATTTGATTCCGTCTGAGAAGATTGATGTTAATTCTTCAAGGACGTCGTCGCCTTTTAATTTTTCTAGTCTCTTGGATTTTTCTCTTGCGTTAACTAGAAGATTCTTTTTTACTCGTTCGATTACTTCTTCTGGTTTTAGTGCGACGAATTTTATTGGTTTTCCGAGTTTCATTACTATGAAACCTTTCTTTTCTAGGGATTCTAGGATGTCGTATGTTCGGGAACGTGGGACGTCGGAGATGGAAGATAGTTCGCCTGCGGTTGAGGTTCCTCTGGATAGGAGCGCCGTCCATACCTTTACTTCGTAGAGATTTAAGTCGAAAATTTTTCTTAATCTACTTAAAAATTCCTCTTTGACTATCATGGTTATTTTAATGTTGTTTAGTATTTAAATGTTTCTTTGAAATGTTTCTGGGTTGAGGAGTGAAAAAAGGTTTTGTCGACGCTGGTTATAGTTTATTGAGTCGGATTGAGAAGTGAAGGTCTTTTATTTTTCCCTCTTGACAGTGACTAAATTTCTTGGTTGATTTGTTTAGTGAGATTGTTTTTGCGCCGACTCTTTCTTGGATGAAGGGGAGCTGGGAGTTTAGTTTGTCGTCGAAGTCCGAGGATATTTCTAATTCTATTTCGTCCGATTTGATTAGGTTTGCTTCTTTTCTTAATGCTTGAATTTTTCTTGAGATTTCTCTGGCGAATCCTTCGGCTTCTAGTTCGGGGGTGATAGAAATATCTAAAGATATTTCTGGTCGTCGGTCGTCGGTCGTCGGTCGTCGGTCGATTTGTTTTACATTCAATTCTTCTTTGATTATTTCTTGCATATCTTTTGATAATTTTATCGATGAGGATATTGTTGCT
Source organism: Nanobdellota archaeon (assembly GCA_018901375.1). GTDB lineage: Archaea > Nanobdellota > Nanobdellia > Pacearchaeales > GW2011-AR1 > JAGVXH01. The sequence goes on along the minus strand of JAHIEP010000153.1, from coordinate 15,938 downwards.
TTTGCGAGTGGCCATTTTAAGCTTATTTGATTTTTGTCTCTTTCTCTTAATCCTTGAGATACTATTTCTCTTATTGTTTCCATTTGTTCTTCTAGTTTTTTGTCTATTAGTTTTGTTTCGGATTTTGGGTATTTTTCTAGATGGACTGATTTGTTTTTGCCGTTGATGTCTTGGTATATTTTTTCGGTTGTAAATGGAATTATTGGGGCTAGGATTTTTGTGACTTTTTCTAGGACGTATCTCAGGGTTTCTCTTGCGGTTTTGTCGTCGTCGTTGAATCGGTCTCTGGAGTTTCGGATGTACCATGTTGATAGGTCGTCGATGTATTTTTTTGTGAAGGCGCAGGCTTTTACGGTGTTGTATTCTTCGAGGTTTTTTTGGATTTCTTGGTTGAGATTTTCGGTTCTTGAGATGATCCAGCGATCCATGGTCGAGTCCGAAGTCCGAAGTCCTAAGTCCGAAGGTTGTTGGTAGTCTTGGTAGAAATTTGAGACGTTGTAGAGTAGGATTGTGATTTTTTTGTAGGTTTCTTCGAGGGTTTTTTCTGAGAAGTTTGAGTTTTCGGCGTTCATGACTGGCGAGCTTAACATGTAGAATCTTAGAGTGTCGGCTCCGTATTTTTCTATGACTTCGAGTGGGTCTGGATAGTTTTGTAGGGACTTTGACATTTTTTGTCCGTCTTCTGCCATGATGGTTCCGGTTGTTAGGACGTTCTCGAAAGGGATTTTGTCGAAGAGGATTGCGGATAGGGTCATCATGTAGTAGAACCAGGCTCGGGTTTGTCCGATGTATTCGACTACGAATTGTGCTGGGAAATTTTTTTCGAAGTAGTCTTTGTTTTCGAATGGGTAGTGAAATTGGGCGAAGGTCATTGCTCCGGATTCGAACCAGCAGTCTAGGACTTCGGGGATTCTTGTGTAGGTTTCTTTGTTTATTGTGAATTTGATTTTGTCTAGGGTATCTTTGTGCAAGTCTATGACTCGGTATTTCGGGGTTTCGGTATTTCGGGGTTTCGGGGTTTCGGGGTTTCGGGGTTTCGGGGTGATGTTCATTAAATTTTCTAATTCTTTTATTGAGCCTAGTACTTTTATTTTTCCCGACGGTGATTTCCAGATTGGGATTGCGGTTGCCCAATATCTGTTTCTTGTGATGTTCCAATCTGGTGCGGTTGAAATGTTGTGTTGCATTCTGCCTTCTTTGAGATAGTTGGGGAACCAGTTTATTTTTAGGTTTAGTTTTAGAAGTTTGGTTTTTATTTTTTGGATGTTGACGAACCAGGCAGGGAGAGCTCGGTACATTAGTTTTGTGTCGCATCGGTAGCAGAAAGGATATTCGTGTTCCATTTTTCTTGAGCTGATTGCTTTGCCTGATTTTTTTAAGTCGATGACGATTTGTTCGTTTGTGTCGTGGATGAATTTGCCTGTGTAGTCTTTTACTTCTTTTGTGAATTTTCCGTTTTCGTCTACGGGCTGGACCATCGGGATTTTGTATTGTCGGCAGATTGCGTTGTCATCTTCTCCGAATGCTGGGGCGGTGTGGACGATTCCGGTTCCGTCTTCGGCGGTTACGAAATCTGCTAATAAGAATTGGAATGAGTTTGGGTTGTCTTTGAAGTAGGGAAATAGGGGTTCGTATTTTTGTCCTTCGAGTTCTTTGCCTTTTACTTCTTTTGTGATTGTGTATTCGTCGTCGGATTTGTAGAAATTTTGGATTAGGTCTTTTGCCAGAAGGTAGGTGTTGCCGTCGGATTTATCTTTTACGAATGCGTATGTGAGTTTTGGGCTTACTGTTAGAGCTAGGTTTGAGAGGAGGGTCCAGGGGGTTGTGGTCCAGGCCAAAGCAAAGGTTTTACCTTTGCTTTCGGTGGTTGGTGGTTGGTGGTTGGTGGTCGGTTTAAATTTGAATTTTACTGTTACTGTTAGGTCTTTTACGATTTTGTATGAGTTGTCCATTGCTATTTCGGATTTTGCTAGAGGGGTTGCGCAGTGGGGGCAGTACATTAGGATTTTTTCGCCTTCGTAGAGATAGCCTTTTTCGTAGAGAGATTTGAATGCCCACCAGACTGATTCGATGTAGTTTGTGTCCATTGTTTTGTAGCCGTTTTCCCAGTCGACCCATCTGCCGATTCTGTCGATGTATTTTTTCCAGTCGTTTGCGTAGGTTAGGACTTTGCTTCGGCAGTAGTCGTTGAATTTTTTGACGCCCATTTTTTCTATTTCGTCTTTTGATTTTAATTTCAAATCTTTTTCGGCGATGCTTTCTACTGGAAGTCCGTGGCAGTCCCAGCCCCAGTTTCGCTGGACGTATCGGCCTTGCATTGTGAAATATCTTGGGAAGACGTCTTTTAGCGTCGAGGCTAGGAGGTGTCCGTAGTGAGGGAGTCCGGTTGCGAAAGGCGGGCCGTCGTAGAAGATGTAGGGTTTGCCTTTTTCTGTTTGTTTTAGGGATTTTTCAAATATGTTTTTGTCTTTCCAGAATTTTAGGATTTGGAGTTCTTGATCGTTGATATTACTCATAGAAATAGATTGCTTAGGGGTTATTTAAGATTTATGGGTTAGGGAGTTTGGTGTAGAGTAAGGAGTCTAGGATTTGATAGATTAGGGTTAGTAGGAGGATAAAATATGATGCCAGGAATTCTTGGCTATTGTATTGAGAGTTTGATGTGTAGAGAATCGATGAGAAATATAGGATGACAATGAAGCCGGCTGTTAGAAGGAATATTTGTGTAGAATTCATTAGGACGTTTAATAGTTTGCGATTCATTTTAGATGGTGTTGAGTAGCCATATGAATCCGATTCCTAGAGCGATGCCGAGTGTTACCCATAATATTAATTGTGGGATGGTCATGTTATTATTACGTAAATTAAATTTATTGTTGCTATTAGGACGATACCAAAGAAGATTGCTGCGATTATTTCTTTTGTTTTGTAGCTCATTTTATTGATAGGTTTGGGTTGCTTAAATAATTTGTGTTAGGGTTTCTAGGGCTTCTTGTTTTTTGTTTATCTTTTGGCTTTTTGTAGCTTGGCTGTTTTGTATTTTTGTTTACCTTTCGGCGCTTCGCTTTATCCGAAAGGCCGCTATTCGCTAAACAAAAAATTTGGTAATGCCACGAGGGCGAACTGGGTGTTAGAGATTGGGTGTTAGTTGTTAGGATTTGGCTTAGTGATTTTTTGTTTACCTTTCGGCGCGTTCGCTTCGTCCGAAAGGTCGCTAGACGCTAAACAAAAAGTTTGGTAATGCCACGAGGGGGTCATGAATTGTTCGGATATGGGGAGAAATGTTTGGGGAGGATTTAGGAAGTTAGTTTTATATATTGGGGTTTGTTTTAGGTTTTAATATTTTTAGGAATTCTTTTTCGGTGTGGTTTAGGTTGCTTGGAATGATTAGGCAGAAAGGCAGGTAAATGTTTTGCATTTGCAGCGTGTTAGTGTTTGAGTGTTTGAGTGTGTCAGTTTTCGAGTTGAGTTTGGCGAGGTTGTCTGGGGTGTCGTAGAATATTTTTTGGTTATCGGTTCCGGCGTTTGATAGGGCTATGATTTTTTCTGGGAGAGTATCGCAAGATTGTTTTAGTTGGTTGATTGCGTCTTTGATTTCTAGTCCTATGTCGGTTAGGATTAGGGTGTGGGCTTGGATTGATTGGTTCTGTTTTATGTAGTTGGCGAAGGAGGTTGGTTTGTTTGTGTGTTCGGTCCAGTTTGGCATTGATGTTGTTTTTCCGAATTTGTAGAGTTGGAGTCCGGTTTCAGCGACGGTGGTTAGGATTGAGGCGTTGTGGAAAATTTTGTAGGGGATGTTTTGTTTTTTTGCGGAGAGGATTAGTTGGATGTGGGTTGTTGCAGAGAGGGCGTCGCCGTAGACTAGGAGGGCGATGTTTTTTTGTTTGGCTTCTTGTAGGATTTCTTCTGATTCTACGCTTTCTCTTGAAAGAGGTATTAGGTTATAGATATTAGGTAATAGGTTTTTTATGTCGTAGGGGAAGTTTATGGTGTAGTTTTCTAGGTAGATTTTGTCGGCTTGTTTTAGAATTTCTAGAGTTTCGGCTGTTAGGGAGTTTTCTGTCATGCCTAGTCCGATTAGGTAGAATGTCATAAATTAGTCCGCTTCGCTGATAGTCCGCTTCGCTGATAGTCCGCTTCGCTGATAGTCCGCTTCGCTGATAGTGGCTCGCTGGCGCTCGTTTCGGATTGTTTTGTTTAATTTCATAATATTTTTAGAAAAATTATGGTTTTAAGATTATGCTTTTTGCCAGGTTAGGGTTGTTATGAGTAGGAAGATTGTCGTTAGGGCTGTGGGTACTGCCCAAGGTAATGGGGAATAGACAATTGGTAATAGAGTGAAGATGACTGATAATATTGCTAGGAGCCAGAGGAGGGTTGGGAAATATTTTTGGTAGATTGGTTTTTCGTCGTGGGTGGTTTGGGATAGGAGGTAGCCTAGGGGGACTCCTAAGAGGGTAGATAGTAGATAGTAGATGGTAGGTAATGTTGACATAGGGTTTATTATTGGTGGACGTTATTAAATGTTATTGGTTTTTTAGAAAGACTTAAATAAGTTATTTTTCTTAAATAAGTATGGTTAATGTTACGTTTGCGGTTACGGATGAAGTTCATGCTAAGATGAAGATGATGAGTGATGTTAGGTGGAGTGAGGTTGCTCGTCGGGCCATCATTGAGAGAATTGAGGATTTGGAAACTATGAATAAGATTTGTAGTAAGAGTAAATTGACTAAGAAAGATGTAGATGAGATAAGTGAAAAGATAAAAAGGTCTGCTGCTAAGAAATTTAATGAATATCGTCGTTGATACAAATATTTTTATTGCTGCCTTGATTATGGATTCGTTTATCAGAAAGTTATTGATGGATTTTAGAATGAATTATTTGTTTCCTGATTTTGAGTTGGATGAGATTTATAATCATAAGAAAGAAATTATGAAGAAAGGATTATATGGAGAGTTTGAATTTAATAAGATTTTATTGAGGCTGTTGAAATATGTTAAGGTTATTTCTGTTGAGGTTGTTGTTGATAAGAGAGAAGAAGCTGAGGAGATAATGAGGGGGATTGATTTGGATGATTCTGTATTTATTGTGACTGCTTTAAAATTTGGTTGTCCTATTTGGAGTGATGATAAACATTTTAAAAAACAGGATAGGGTTAAAGTTTATAATACGGAGGAGTTTGTAAGATTATTATGAAGTTAGTTGATGTCCATGCACATTTGGAAAGTTCTCGGTTTGATGAGGATATTGAGGAAGTTATTGAGAGATTTAAGGAGGCTGGTGGGGAGGTCGTTGTTAATAGTGGGGTTAATCCTGCGACGAATCGCCGAGTGCTTGAGATGTGTGATTTGGATTCTGTTATGAAATGTTCGTTTGGGCTTTTTCCGATTGATTGTATTGCTTCGGATTTGAAGATGTCGTCGGAGGAATCGGATTTGAGAGAGGTCGAGGTTTTTGATTTGGATGAGGAGTTGGATTGGATTCGGGAGCATGCTTCTGAGTGTTTGGCTATTGGGGAGGTTGGTTTGGATTTTGCCGACGAGGAAGTTAAAGGTAGCGACGAGTTAAAGGAAAAACAGCGAGGGAATTTTAGGAAGATTCTTGGGGTCGTTAAAGAGTTGGGGAAGGCGGTTGTTGTTCATACTCGGAAGGCTGAGGCGGATTGTATTGAGATTTTGTCGGAAGCTGGTTGTATGAATGTAGTATTGCATTGTTTTCATGGGAATAAAAAATTGATTAAGCGAGGTGTCGAGTTGGGGTATAGTTTTAGTGTGCCGCCGAATATTACGAGGTTGTTGCATTTTAAGATGTTGGTTGAGATGGTTCCTTTGGAGCAGTTGTTGACTGAGACGGATGCTCCTTATAATTCTCCCGTCGCTGGTGAGAGGAATGAGCCTGCGAATGTTTTGGTTACCTTGAAAGAGATTGCTCGGATTAAGGGGTTGGGTGTTGAGGAGGTTGGTAGGGCTGTGTATGAGAATTTTTTGAGGGTGTTTAATTTATGAAGAAAGAGGAGAGGGATAGAGAAAGGTTGGTGGAAAAGTTGGAGGACTGTGAGTTGGATGGAGTGGTGAAGGATGAAAAGGCTAAGGAGATTTTTAGGCGGGCTGTTGATTTTGGGAAAGAGGTGGGGGACCATAGGATTGTTTCGAGGGCTCTTTTTGGGTTGGCAGTAAGGAGTTCTGATTATGATACTAAAAGGGATTACTTCAAGAAGGCGGTGGAATATTCTGAGAGGGGTGATGATTCGTATCATGCGGAAATAACTAGGAGTAGAATTAGGCAGTTAGATGAGAAGTATGATAGTAAATGGTATAATGTTCTTTTCCTGGGCAGGGCAAAGTCCGAGGCTGCTTAGGGTTGGTTTGGGTGGGGTTTTGAAGGAAATATTTAATAATACTGAGAGGTTGTTTTGTTTATGAGCGAAGAAGAAAAGGTTGTTGTTGTTTCGGGATATTTTGACCCGTTGCATGTTGGGCATATTGAGTATATGAAGATGAGTAAAGAGCTTGGACATAAGTTGATTGTGATTGTTAATAATGATGTTCAGGCTCATTTGAAGAAGGGGTTTAATTTTATGCATGAGGAAGATAGGGTTAAAATTATTCGAGAGCTTGGGTTTGTCGACGAGGTTTTTTTGAGCATAGATAAGGATTGTTCTGTTTGTGAAAGTTTGCGAGCGATTAATCCACATATTTTTGCTAATGGGGGAGATAGACATCAAGGGGAAGTTCCTGAGGCTGTTGTTTGTAGAGAGTTGGGAATAGCGATGATGGATGGGATGGGGGAGAAAATTAGAAGTAGTAGTGAGTTGGTAGAGGAGGCTAAAAAAAAAGAAATTAAGAAAGCTTTGGAAGAATACTGAGGAGTTTTATGTTCTAATAAATTTATAGCTTGTCGTATTCTTTGTTTTTCTTTATCCAGTTTGTGATTTTCTCGTTGCTGGAGGTGTAGGTTGTTTCGTCCCAGTATTTTCCGAAGTCGTTTCCTAGTTCGTAGGCGGCGGAGCGGCAGAGGGTGAAGTATTCTTTGTTGGGTTGTTTTTTTCCGGAGTCTATGTCGATGATATAATCTATGGAGATGTAGGCTTCGGATATTTTTTCTTTGGTTGTGAAGTCGAAGACGTCTACCTTTTCTAAATTGTATTCATCTTCTCTTAGTTTTAGTTTTTTTAGCTCTTCGTCGTTTACGTAAAATAGGATGGCGTTGAAGTGATCTGTTTTTGATTTTTCCAGGTTTAGAATGTCTGTTTTGCCGTCGATTAAATTGAAAATTCTTTTGTAGCCTTTGACTAGGATTTTTTGGAATCTTTTGTCTTTGATAGTTTCTCTAAGTGAAGAATGCGAGAGGAGACTGCCGTAACCTACGATTGGATATTTATTCATTTTATTCCTTGTTCATTTGTTTTATTAGTTGGGGCCATTTTTCCTCGAGGGATTTTTCGTTTGATTGGTAAATTATTCCGATTGGGATTTTTCCGGATTTGGAATTGTAGTCGAATTCGTCGGCCAGTTTTTCTGCGGTTTTTACGTCGGTGTTGTCTTTGATTTTGTACATTAGTTTGTCTTTGCCGTTTGCTTCGATGTTGAATATTAGGCAGTCTTGGATTACTTCGACGAATGAGAATCCTTTGTGGGCGATTGCCTTTGTGAATGTTTCGACCATGTGTGGGATGTCTCGGGCGTTTGTTCGGGCGACGAAGGTTGCGTTGGATGCTAATGCTAATTTGATTGGGTTGAAGGGTTTTGTAAATGTTCCGAGTGGTGAGGCTTTTGATATGTAACCTTGTTGAGATGTTGGAGTTGGTTGGCCGGTAGTTAGGGAGAAAGATTGGTTGTCGTGGAGGATTAGGGTTATGTCGGCGTTGTGTTTGAATGCGTGGATGAAGTGGGACATTCCTTCTGAGTAGGCTGCGCCGTCGCCTGCGAATGTTAGGACTTTTAGATTTGGGTTTCCGAGTTTTATTCCGATTGCCGTCGGGATTGAACGTCCGTGGAGGCAGTAGATTCCTGAGAGGTTTAGGTAATCGAATATTTTTGCGTGGCAGCCGATGTCGGTCGTTATCACAAAATCTTTTTGTAATAACTTGTCGGTCGCTTCGCTTGTCGGTCGCTTCGCTTGTCGGTCGCTTTGCTGGTCGGATGAGTTGTTCGGTGGTGTTATTATATTTGTGATTGTTTGTTTTACTGCGGCTAGGATCATGTGGTTTGGGCAGCCGGGACACCAGGTCACTTCTTGAGAAGTGCCCAGTTCGCTGACGTTGGGAGTTCGCTTCGCTGTGAGTGTCGACTTTGTCGACGAGTTCGCTTCGCTGTGAGTAGGGCTTGCGCCCGCGGTGGCGGAGTTTTTTTTGTTTTTCATTTTAGCATTGGGATTAGTAAATTTTTTAGTTCATCGGAGTGGAAGGGTCTTCCATTGTATTTTAATAATCTGTTGTGAATTTTGATTCCGGTTTTTTCTCGGATTAATCTTCCGAGTTGTCCGGTGGCGTTACATTCTACTAGAATTACTTTGTTGGCGTTTTCTATTTCTTTTTTGATTTGTGGAGATAGTGGTTTGCAATATAGGACTTGGAGGAATTTGGCGTCGAGGTTTTTGATTGCGTCTTTGATTGCTCCGGAAGTTGAGCCCCATCCGATGATTAGATTTTTAGATTTTTTGTTTCCGTGGGTTTTTATCATTTCGAAATTATTTTGGATATATTCTTTTATATCTTTGTATTTTTGGATTCTTTTGTTAACGTTTTGTTCTGTTAGTGTGTAGGATTCGGTTGTGTTTCCGTGTTCGTCTGATTCGTAAGAGGAATTTTTTACTAAATCTTTTCCTGGGATTGGTCTGTCTATTTTGAACTTTGGAGTTTTTGCGGGTTTTAGCGTCGAGGAAAATTCGGATTCTGCTAGATGTTTGTCTGATAATATTATTGATAGGGTTTTGAATTTTTCGGCTAAGAAAAGTGCTTCGGAAGTTTTTTCTATTGTTTCGATTGGGTTGCCTGGTGCGACGACGATTCGTGGGAACTCTCCGTGGCCTGAGCGTAGTGCAACGTCTAGATCGGCTTGTGCGGTGTAGGTTGGGACTCCGGTTCCTGGACCTGCTCTTTGGGCTAAGTAAACTGTTAATGGGATTTCTGAAATTCCTTGGAGTGATAATGTTTCTCCCATTAAATCGAAGCCGCCACCTGAGGTTCCAGTCATTACTTTTTTGCCGGCGAATGAAGCACCGATTGCCATCGAGGCTGCTGCGATTTCGTTTTCGGCTTGGAAGACTATAATGTCGGTTGTCGGTTGTCGGTTGTCGGTTGTCGGTTTTTGGAATTTGGCTAGTTCGTGCATTGCGTTTGTTGCGGGGGTCATTGGGTAGGCGACGTAGAGTTGTAGTCCTGAGTTTATTGCTCCGATTGCGATTGCTTGAGAGCCGGAGAGAATTGTTGGAGAGTTTTTTAGTTTTTTAAGATGGTGTAATTTTTTTTCTGATTCGAAACCTTTTTCTGTTGCTTTGATTGCTTCGGCTGATTCTTTGAATTGTTCTTGGATTTCTTTTTCTAGAATTTCTAATGGTATACCTAGTGCTTTTGTTAGGGAGCCAGCTAGGGCGACGTTTTGATTTCTTCCTAGGTTTTTGAATTGGTCTCCGAGAATCGTGATTCCGTTTTTCTTTAGGGATTGTTTGTGGGTCTTGATTGTTCTTTCGTCTAGGGCTACGAGGATGTCTATTTTAGCGTCGTGGGATTCGATTGGTTCGTCGGAGATTGAGAGTGTGTTAAAGTTGTGGCCGCCTCGGATTAGGGATTGGTAGTCTCGGTAGTTGAATGTGAAGTAGCCATATTTAGCGAGGACGTTTGATAGAATTTGTGAGACTTTGTTTATGCCTTGTCCTGCTTTGCCGCCGATTGTTATGTTAAGTCTCATGGGTTAGTCCGCTTCGCTGATAGTCCGGGAAAATCGTAGATTTTCCCTGATAGTAGGGCTTTGCCCGAGTTGGCGGAGTGATATATTTTTGCGCATTTTACCTCTTGGTATTTTTATGTTGTTTGGTTATTTAACCCTTTAGGTATCTCTGGTGAGATGAGTTTTGTTGTTGGTTGGGAAAAGTTTAAAATAATTAAAAAAGATGGGTATGAATGGGAAAATCTATTCCGATAAAATATAAAAGAGATAAGAATGGAAAAAGGAGACCTATGTGTGATTATCCGGAGTGTTGCAATTTTGCTTATGTGGAGATATATCCATCTATGATTTCTAAGAAGTATGAGAGTAGTTGGTTTTATATGTGCAAAAAGCATTTGAAAAGTGAGACGAAAGTTTTTTTGAAAAAGTGTGGAGAGAAACTGCCTTATTGTATGTGTGATAAGATTGATTGTGCTTGATGATGATTGTTTTAGCTTTGGAATAATTAATTTTTATGAACGGACTTACATGGACTTGGGACGGACTTACATAGATTTTTTTGGTAGTGCTACTAATTAGGTGTTAGGTTTTAGGGGTTAGGTGTTAGAAAATAGATTTGACTTGGTTGCTTGTTTTTTGTTTACCTTTCGGCGCTTCGCTTCATCCGAAAGGCCGCTATTCGCTAAACAAAAAGTTTGGTAATGCCACGAGGGGGTCATGAGTTGGTTGTGGGTAGGTTTGTGTATTGTGGGAGGGTTCTGGGGACGTTGTGGGATTTTTTTGTAGATGTAACTGGTAATGTGGTTTGGAATTTGTTGGATGAATATATTTTGCCATCCTTTTTATTTGTTAGATGTAGGTATTTTTTGGTTGATTATTGTTTTGATTTTTTCTACGGAGTCTGGGTTGATCAGGGTTGAGAGGCCTTCTGGTTTTTCGTTGATTAGTAGAGCTCTTAGGATTCTTCGCATGATTTTTCCGGAACGAGTTTTTGGTAGGTCGTCGACGAAGAATATTTTTTTTGGTCTTGCGGTCGGGCCGATTTTTTTGTCGACGTATTTGATTAATTTTTTTTCTAATTTTTCTGAAGGCTTGCTTTTTTTGAGGACAACGAAAGCGATTGGAACTTGGCCTTTCATTTTGTCTGGCATTGGGACGACTGCGCAGTCTCCGACTTTTTTGTTGTCGTGAATTGCGTTTTCGACTTCGGCTGTTGCGAGTCGGTGTCCTGCGACTTTCATTACGTCGTCGGTTCGTCCGGTTATTCTTATTAGATTGTTTTCTATGTGAGCTCCGTCGCTGGTGTCGTACATTGTTTTGAATTTTTTCCAGTAGGTGTCGACGTATTTTTTGTGATTGTTGTGGACGCCGTGGAGCATGCCTGGTGCGAATGGGCTTTTTTGTGCTAGGAATCCGGACTCTCCCTTTTTTACGGGGTTTCCTTTTTCGTTAACTATGACATGTTCGGTTCCTGGGAAACTTTTTCCTGAGATTGTTGGGACGAAGGGTCCGATTCCTGGTAGGGTGTTGATTACGGTTCCGCCGGTTTCGGTTTGCCACCAGGTGTCTATGATTGGACAACGGGAACCTCCGATTTTTTCTAAGTACCACATCCAGGATTTTTTGTCGATTGGTTCTCCTACGCTTCCTAGAATTTTTAGCGAGGACAAATCGTGTTTTTTTATCCAGCTTGGGTTTTCTTTCATAAACAGTCTAATTGCAGTTGGTGCGGTGTAAAAAACGTTGACTTTGTAATCTTGAATTATTTTCCACCATCTACCTGGGTTTGGAAATGTTGGTCCGCCTTCGTAGATTAGGGTTGTCGCTCCGGTTAATAGTGGTCCGTACATTGCGTAGGTGTGTCCGGTTATCCATCCGATGTCGGCGGTACACCACATTACATCTTCAGGGTGTAGGTCGAAATTCCATTTGCATGTCCAGTAGGCTTGAGTTGCGTATCCTCCAGTGTCGTGGATAACGCCTTTTGGTTTTCCAGTAGTTCCCGATGTGTAAAGCAAAAACATTGTGTCTTCGGATTTCATCATCTCCGGCTCACAATAATCGTCCGCTTTTTCTAATTCCTCGTCGAAGTTTAGGAATTTTCTTCCTCTTACTTTTTTTCCGATTCTACTTACTACTATGATTTTTTTTACGGTTGTTCTCTTTGCTGCTTTCTTTGCTTTTTTCAATAAGTCTTCCGGTTTTCCTTTTCGGTAATATCCGTCGGAGGTGATTAGGATTTTTGCTTTGCCGTCGATGATTCTTGTTTTTAATGCGTCTGCTGAAAATGCGGAGAAAACTACTGAGTGGATTGCTCCGATTCTTGTGCAGGCGAGCATTGCGATTAGAGCTTGAGGCACCATAGGTAGGTAGATAGATACGACGTCGCCTTTTTCTATTCCGTTTTGTTTTAGGACGTTTGCGAATTTGCTTACTTTGTTGTGTAGTTCTCCGTAGGTTATTTTTATTGGTTTTTCATTTATTGGTTCGGGTATCCAGATTAATGCGGTTTTGTTTGGTTGGTCGAGGTGTCTGTCGACGCAGTTTATGCAGAAATTTAATTTTCCGCCCTTGAACCATTCGAAGTAGGGGAGTTTTTCGACGTAGGTTTTGTCCCATTTCTTTTCCCAAGAGATTCCTTCTTCGGCTAGTTTGCCCCAGAATTTTATTGGATCTTTTGCTGCCTTCTCGTAAATTTTAGGATCGGATATGTTTGCGATTTTTTTCATTTCTTTGCTAGGCCAGTAAGCGCCGTTTCTTTTGATTATATAAGAAACGGCTGGTCGCTTCGCTTGATGGTTGCTTCGCTTGTCGGTAGTCGGTCGCTTCGCTTGTTGGTGATTGTGTTTTTTCATTAGTCTATGTATTTGTCTATGAATTTAGTTTTTCCTTTGGTTCCTTTGTACCAGAGCATTTTTGTGTAGCCAGTGTTGTCTATTTGATTGAAGTCGATGTCGAGTTCTTTAAGAGTATTTGTTACTGCGTTGATTGCCTTTTTGACTTCGTGTTTTTGGCAGAGGTATTCGATTTCCATAAAGTAGCCGAGGTGTTTGACGAAGTTGATTTCGATTGAGATGTTTTTATCTTTTTTGTGTTTGTAGGTTTCGTTTCGTTTGATTTTTTTTACCCACTCTTTGAAGCCGAAGTCTTTGAGAAGTGCCATTAGGTCTTCCATATTTTCTTTGCCGTCGAGGTTAAATTCGAATTCTTGTTTTACGACGACTTCTTTTGTCCAGAGACTTTTTACGTGTTTTTTGAAAGTGATTTCTATTTTGTCTCCCATTGATCTGAAACGAAATGCTTTTTTTGGGAAGCCTCTTTTTTGGATTGCGAAGTAGTCGTCGGATTTTTGTCCTCGCTTTTCGAATTTTGCGATTTTTTTAATTTTTTCTCTGAGAGCTGGGACTTGTTCGTCGTCTAATTTCACTTTTGTTTCTACTTCTAACCAGACCATTTTATCACCTTGACAGGAATAAGTTGGTTGTACTTTTAAACTTATTCCTTTAGAGACGCTTCGCTTTGGATACGCTTCGCTTCAGAGACGCTTCGCTTCAGAGACGCTTCGCTTCAGAATGAGGGTGTTGCTAGATTTTTTGTTTTGATTATTATGATTATATAATTATATAAGGATGAGGTGGGGTTTAGAATTACATTAGGCCGGATTCGTCGATGCCAGCGTCGTCGTTTTCGGTTTCTGTGGGCTCTGTGTTAGATGTTAGATGTTGGGTGCTAGGTGTTAGCTGAGGTGTTAGGTCTGATGGTTTTATTGAGTTTATCATTTGTTTGAATTCTTCGAATTTGTCGGCTGGGATTCTTAGTCCTTTTTTTGTTGGTCCGGTGTAGGTTTCGCTTTTGGTAAATTCTCTAATATCTACTCCGGTCTTGCCGTTGTACTCTCGAAGGCCGATAACGATTTCTGTGACGGTTCCCTGATATTCTCCTTTTTGAATTTTCCCTATGTCTTTTTCCATTTTTGTTTTATAATATTTATATAATAAATAAAAGGAGGAGGTTAAATAACCGAAGCTGTTTAACCTCCAAGTTTTGACCGAAGTCAAAATATTCAACCGAAGTTGAATGTAGTGATTGCGTGTTTATGGGTTATAAATGTTTCTTATCACTCTTGGATGGTAGGAGGTAGGTGGTAGGGGGTAGGAGGTAGGAGGTAGGGGACGCCTACACCAGGAGTCGAACCTGGGTACCCCGAAGGGTCTTGGTTAGCAACCAAGTGCAATACCGTTATGCGATGTAGGCATAGGAATTAAATAAAATGACGGGTTATAAAGTTTTCCTGGTTTGCTAAAAAGGTTTTTATAGGATGTCGGATTCTTTAGTTGATGGGTGTTCTTTTTAGGAAGCAGAATGGAGTAGCTCGATTTACAAATATTGCGAGACTTTCTTTTGTGGGTTTTCTTGTTTCTTTGGCTATGACATATTCTGATACTGTTTGGTCGATTTATTTAGATAGTTTTGTTAATAGTAATGTCGTCGTCGGTTTTATTGCTGCTTTTTTGACGGTGGTTGCGTTTTCAGCTTCTTTCTTTTTTGTTCCCATAATTGAACGGAATGATAAGAGGAAGTTGTATTCTTTTTCATTGTTTCTTTTTATTATTGCCTATATCCTTTTTGCGTTTAATCGTAATTTTTATTTGGTGATTGCTATTTCAGTTTTTATTATGCTTTTGTATTCTCTGAAGGTTGCAAGTTTTGGATTGCTTGTCAGGGATAATTCTTCGAGGAAGATGTTGGCTCCGAATGAGGGTGTGATTTATAGTTTTTTTAATCTTTCGTGGGTGATTGGTCCTTTGATTGCTGGTTATGTTTTTTCTGATTTTGGTTTCAGGGGAGTTTTTCTTTTGTCTGCTTTGTTTGCCATGATAGGTTTGGTTTTTTTCAAATTTACAAAACTTAAAGGTAGGGGTGAGAAGAAGCGGATTGATGGGAATATGTTTAAGAATTTTCTTGCTTTTTTTAAGGATGGGCGACGGACGGTTGCGTATTTTCTTGGGGGTGGTGTAAATATGTGGTGGGCGTTGATTTATGTTTTTATGCCGTTGAAAATAATTCATTCTGGGTTGGATGGAGTTTGGATTGGATATTTTTTGTTTGCCGTCGCTGTTCCGTTGATATTCTTGGAATATTATTTTTCTAAGTTGGCTTGTAGATGTGGATTTAAGAAGATTTTCAAGATGGGTTATTTTCTCGTTTCTTTAATTGCTTTGATTTGTTTTTTTGTTCCGAATATTTTTGTTGTTTTGTCGTTGCTGGTTTTGGCTAGTGTTGGTGTTGCTATGTTGGAGCCGACGACGGAAGCGTATTTTTTTGATATACTTCGTGGGACTGAGGAGTATCGTTTTTATGGGCCGTATAATACTGCGGTTGATTTTGGAAGTTTTATTGGGAAAATGTTTTCTTCGATTTTGCTTATCTTTTTGCCTTTTCAGTTTATCTTTTTACTTTTTTCGGCTTTGACGTTTTCTTTGTTTTTGCTTTCTTCGAGGGTTAGGAATATTGTTGAGTGTAAGAGGAAGTCTCGTTAGTGGTCGGCGTTGCTGGGGTTTTGGTATTTCGGTATTTCGGGGTTTCGGTATTTCGGGGTTTCGGGGGTTCGGGGTTTCGGGGCTTGGGTGGATGGTGTGAGTTTTGGGAGGAGGATTTTTGAATTGTGGGATGGAGTATGGGATCAGTATCTCCGATGAAAATTCGTAATTCTTGAGTGATTTGTTACGGTTTAATTTTGAATCTGTAATTTTGTTGTGAATGAAATTTTGGCGACGGTGTTTTTGTAAATTCTGTAATGGGTATTAATAATGGCACACAGATGAACACAGATTTTGTTTTGGGGTTTTGTTTTTGTTTATAAGTATCGGAGATACTGGTTTGAGAAGTAAGGCTTAAATACGCTTTTTTGTTTTTCTATGGATGAAAAAAGAGATTATAGTGGCTGATAAGGATTTAGGGAAGGAGGTTTCTTATAAGAAGAAGTTGCCTGAGAGGAAGTTTGGTACTTTTGCCGGGGTGTTTATGCCTTCGCTGTTGACGATTTTGGG
>JAHIEP010000152.1 GCA_018901375.1 Nanobdellota archaeon | reverse complement strand
TAAATTTTTTTAGATGAACTACCAGTAGCCAAATTAACCCCATGATAAATCAACAACCATCCCTTCTTCGTCTTTATCGGCACCGCTCCAGCTCCAATATGCTCACCTTCCCAACTATACCGCCTATACAAAGAAACCTTATCCTCACCCTCGCCCAAATTCTCAATATAATCCGCCCAAAAATCATCATTTTTCAAATCACCAAATCTCCTGAACTTAAGAACCTGAATATCTGGCATAAGCCGATGCAACATCACAAATTTCCCATCAATCTTCTCCGGAAACAAAACAGCGTCCTTATTCCAAAGCGAAACCATAAACCCAGTAATCTCCTGATGCTTCCACTTGTCTCGATACTTCTTTATCTTAACCAACCTCCTAGCCTTCCTAACCGAAATATGCGAACTAATAATTCCCATCTTTTTCCACTTAGACAAATTCTTTGAAGTAGCATAAGCAATCCTAGCATTCCGCCCATCAAACGCAACATACAACATATAATAAGTATCCCCAACCTTAGTAACCCTAGGGTCCTCAACTCCCCGCCTCTCATAACGCTCAGTTGGCCAAAGAACCGGCTCATCAAATCTAATCAACTTCCCATTTATAATCTTCGCATGCCCAATACTAGAAACCAAATCTTTCGACACCCCCCTATAAAAAATATGCTCAACCCCGCCCTCTACAATCACCGCAGGATTCAAAACCGCCCGCGCCTCCCAGTCATTATCACCAGGCTCCATAAACAATTTTCTTTTAATCTTCACCATCTTAATAGGAAATTGGTAAGAAACCTTGGGTTCTTACATCACCATCTTTAACGAAATAAACAACAATATTATTTAAACCCTCCCATTAAAATCCCCCCTACCCCCTACCCCCTACCCCCTAATTCCTAAATTGTCAAACCTAAAATCAATAATTCTCTTCCCGAAAAACCTCTTCAATTTCCCAACATCCCCATAAAAAAGTATCGAACCCCCACCTCCCGAACCACAAACCTTAGCAGCTTCGGCCCCATTCTTTTTCCCATCTTCAATCAATTTCCAAATCTTCGGCGGAACAATCCCCTTAGCAAACTGCGCCCTCTCCAAAGTCTCCTCATTCATCAACTCCCCAAACCTCGACAAATCTCCCCCAACCAAAGCATCTCTCATCTCATAAGCAATTTCCTTAACTCTCTTAAAATGTTTCAACGCCCGGCCAGATTTCAAATTCCGAATAGCCATCCCATTAGTATCCCCAGAATAATGTGGCTTCCCAGAATAAACCAAAACCAACTTCGACTCCAACTCCCCCAAAACTTTCTTAGAAATTTTCACAGGCGAAACTTTAACAACTCCCTTCCTAGAAAATTCCATAAAATTAATCCCACCATAAGCCGCTGCATACTGGTCCTGTTTACCGTCGTCAAAAAGCTCCCGAGCCTGCGAAATATTATAAACCCATTCACAGAGTTTCCCCTTATCTTTCTCCTTCGTAATCAAAGCCAACCAAACCAAAGTCATCGCCCCCGAAGTCCCAAGCCCCGACGACGTCGGCACATCAGCCTCATACTTCAAAGAAGTTTTCTTATCTCCAGAAACAAGCTCCCCCACCACATACTTCTGAATCGAACAATTCAAAACCGCCCCACCATACCGAGAATAAAAAGGAGATATGTCAGTAGTCCCCCCACCAAAATCAACTCGCACCGGCGCACTCACTTTTTTTATTTTCATTACAATACAACTCCGTCCAATTTACATACACCCTTGAGAAATCTTCGATTTCTCATATCCCCTTGAAAACCAAAGGTTTTCAAAGCCCCACAAAGTAGCCCCTGCGAAGCAATCCCCATAAAGGTCACCGGCGCACTAACTTTTTTTACCTTCACCATCTCATTCACTTAACATCTTTATCTTTAATATACTTTGTGTAAGCATTTAACTTTATACTAAGAGCAGTTATCTTATTTTTTAACTTCAAATATTTTCCTTCGTTAATATATCCAAAATCCCAAGAAGCAAAAATTTGATATTCAACTTCCTTCAGGCTTCCCATCGCATTATCCAAGTAACTAGCAAAATCCTTATACGTTCTTTTCCCAGAACCCTCTACGATATTACAAGGAACGCTAAAAGAAGCCCTTCTTAATTGAGAAATCAAATTATAATCTTCTTTCTTAGGAAGTATTTCAAGAACCTCATAAACATCCTTCACTAACCTATGAGACATCTTCCAAATATCCAAATTTTTATAATTCCACACTTTATCCTCCAGTTACATCAACCCGCCAAGTCCCATGGCGAAGCCATATCACCTTGAGAAATCAAAAATCTCTCATATCCCCAGTCGTAGACTATCCCCTCGCATTTATTTTTCTCAAGAAAAATAAAGCGAAGCCCCAAGCACCCCCGGATGCTTCAACCGCGTCCATTTAATCGGAGTCTTTTTAGGTAACTTAAAATACTTCCTAGCATGTTTTCGTATCTCCCGAACAAACCCCTCGCCACACTCACTAACCCCTCCAGCCAAAATCACAGCATCTGGGTCAAAACAATGAATCAGCGACGCTATTCCCTGTCCATAATAATTCATAAATTCATCAAAAATTTTCTTAGCCAAAGGATTCTTCATCTTCATCAACTCACTATACTTAACACTCCGCCCAAAAGCTTTCTCAGTCACAGCCCGCAATCTCTTCGACGCCGCCAACGATTCAAAATCTTTTCCATCATCCAAAATGATATGACCAAGCTCTCCCGCATAACCCCCACCTCGATAAAGTTTCCCATCAATAATAACCCCGCCCCCAATCCCAGTCCCCAAGGTCAACACAATAAAATTCTTCCGTCGATAACCCAACATCAACTCCGCATAAGCAACACAGTCCGCGTCATTCTTAACAACCGCGGGAACCTTAAACTTTTTCTCCAACGCCT
>JAHIEP010000151.1 GCA_018901375.1 Nanobdellota archaeon | reverse complement strand
TCCATGTAAGTCCGTTCATAAAAAATCACTAAGCCAAGCCCATAGATAAAACAAACAAAATAAAAATCCCAATCACAACAAACTACAGGGTATTTACACAAAAAGGAATAAAGCACAAAAGCTTTTAACTAACAAATAAATAATATTTCTATGACAAAAATACGACAAATCATCTGCACAGTAGCCGGACACGTAGACCACGGGAAATGCATCTCTGGAGACACAATAATCCCACAAATAGATGGAGCTTTAATTTCAGCAAAAGAATTATTTGACAGCAACTACGACAAAAATAAAGCAAAAAAGATAAAGGGCGACATCGTCCAAAAAACAAACAATATAACTCTCTTCACTAATAAAAACGAATCAATAACACAGACAAAGGCATCACATATTTGGAAAAGAAAGAAAGACACACTCATAGAAATAAAGACCGCACACGGAGATATACTGAAGACAACACCAGAACATCCTTACTTCAAATTTTCAATAAACGGAAAAACAAAAATAAAAGCCGAAGAACTAAAATCTGGAGATTATATAGCGATTCCAAAACACATCACAACAAAAGACAAGCAACCACTAGATATAATAATAGAAAAACTAAAAGAATCTAATTTTATATGCTTCCTAAACGAAAACTCCAAGCAACTATTCAACACAATAATAAAAAACAAAATCACCAAAACAGAAAGAAATCTTAGCATAAAAAATCTAAACGATGGAATAAAGAAAAAGAGGATAAGAATAAACGACTTATCAAAATTATGTGACTATTTTAAAATTTCAGACAAACAATTTATTAAAATGATTGATTCAATAAAAAACTCTTCATTAAAACAAAGAGCAGGACATACTAGCAAAACTATCAATATACCAAAATTCCATGAACCAGAAAAATTCGGATATGTCTTAGGATGTCTTGCTGGAGACGGACACCTTAGCAAAACACAAGTCTTACTTGACAATAACGATGAAGAAATTAGACAAAAATATTCACAATATTTAAAAGAAATATTTAACATAAATTCTTTCGTCAAACAAAATCATACATGCAAAACTGTCGTCAATAAGGCAGGATTAACCTTCAAAAAATTCTTAATAGAAATAATAGGATTCCCAGAAACTCAAAAATCAGCGACAATACAAGTACCACTAATTGCCCAACAAAACAAAGAAATATTCAAAGGTTTCATGGCAGGACTCTTCGACACCGACGGATATATTTCAAGCATAAATCATTCAATTGAGATAACAAGCAAAAGCAAATTGTTAATAAAACAATGCTCAATCCTTTTACTCAACTTCAATATACAATCTACAATCTTTACAAAAAACAAATTCTACTATCTAAAAATTTCCAACAAGGAATATTTAAACAACTTCCTAAACAACATAAAACCAAGACTAACGAGAAAATTAATCAGAATAATCAAAGCCTCTAAAAAATCTCAATCAAGTCGAATTTTTGACATAATACCCATTCCAAAAGAAACTTTCAAAATGCTCAATCTGCCAACAAACACAAATAAGATAATTCCATACTACAACAAATACATAAAAACACAAAATATAACAAAATCCTTCTTAGAAAAAGTCCTGAACAAAATTAATAAAGAAAACAAAACCTCAATAAAGCTAAAAAATATTCTAGAATCTAAAGTAGATTATGTAAAAGTTATTTCATGCAACAAATTAAAAAACAAAGAAAAATTTGTATATGACTTCACTGTTCCAATAACACATAATTTTATTGCAGAAAGAACAATTCTCCATAACACGTCAATCCTAGACAAAATTAGAGGAACCTCTATCCAAGAAGGCGAAGCCGGCGGAATCACCCAAAAAATCTCATTCACAACCCTCCCAAAAGAAAACATCCAAACAAGAGCAGGAAAAATCCTCGAAGCCTTCAAAATCCCCCTAGAAATCCCAGGGCTCCTTTTCATCGACACCCCAGGCCACGCCGCATTCACAAACCTACGAAAACGAGGAGGCTCCCTAGCCGACATCGCAATCCTAGTCATCGACATCAACGACGGAATCAAACCCCAAACTGCCGAAGTCCTCCAAATACTAAAATCAAACAAAACCCCATTCATCATCGCCCTAAACAAAATGGACAACATCTCAGGCTGGAGCTCAAAGCCAGATTTAATGATCCACCAAAACATCGAGAAACAAGCAACGAACGTAAAACAAAACTACGAAGAAAAATTCTACACCATAATCGGCGCCCTCCACTCCCACGGAATCCAAGCCGAAATTTATTCCAAAATATCCGACTTCACAAAATCTGTAGCAATCGTCCCCTGCTCAGCAAGAACAGGCGAAGGTATACCAGAAATAATATCAATGATAACCGCCCTCTCTCAAAAATTCCTAACAGAAAAAATCAAAGTTCACGAACAAGGAAAAGGTGTAATCCTCGAAGTCAAAAAAGACAAAACAACAAACTTCCTAGAATCAATTCTTTATGATGGAGACTTAAAAATCACAGACGAAATCGCAATCGCATCCTTCGAAAATACAGTTCGAACAAAAATCCGAACAATGCAAGAAGCACTCCCTTTAAATAAAGGATTCAAGACCACAGACAAAGTCGAAGCAGCCGCCGGAATAAAACTCCAAATAATTTCAAAAGAAGAAATCCTACCAGGAATGCCTTTCAGAGTAATCTCAGAAAAAAACACCTTCGAAGAAATATCCGAAGAATTCAGCGAAGAAATCTCAGAAGAAATAAGAGCAGACAAAACCGGAATCGTAATCAAAGCCGACTCACTAGGAAGCCTCGAAGCCCTAATCGTCCTACTAAGACAAAGCCAAATCAACATCGTCAAAGTCGGAATCGGACCGATAACAAAAAGAGACATCTACGTCGCTAACTCACTACCCGAAGAAGACAAGGTAATCCTCGGCTTCAACGTCAAACTTTCCGAAGACACACAAGACATCGACGAACTAAAAAATATCAAAGTCATAACCGACCCCGTAGTCTATAAATTAATTGAAAATTTAGAAGAATGGAAAACCGAAAAAATAAAAGAAATAGAAAGAAAAAAACTCGCAGAACTACCCTCAATTTGTAAAATCAAAATTCTAGACTTCGTATTCAGAAATTCTTCCCCTGCAGTTTTCGGCGTTAAAGTTGAAGGCGGGACTCTAAAAAAAGACGAACGTTTCATAAATAAAGACGATGTAAAAATTGGACAAATTAAAGAAATCCAAGAGGACAAAAACAACGTCAAAGAAGCAACCCAAGGAAAAGAAGTAGCAATCTCAATGCCAGGCGTAAACTTCGAAAGACAACTCACCGTCGACGAAAACCTCTACACAAATTTATCAGAAACCCAATTTCGAAAATTCAAAAAACATAAAAACTTACTCTCTGGAGAAGAAAAATCAGTCCTACAAGAAATCGCAACCATAAAAAGAAGATTAAATTCTACCTGGGGTATTTAGATATTAACCTCCTCAAACCTTCTAACTGCCAAATCCAAATAATCCTTTTCAATATCAATCCCGACATATCTTCTTCCCAATTCAACCGCAACAACTCCAGTCGTACCAGAACCATTAAATGGATCTAAAATTAAATCGCCTTCTCTAGAATGAGCAACTACTATTCGCCTCAATAATTCCAATGGCTTTTGAGTCGGATGCTTCCCATGGATTTTCTCTCTTTGCGGAGTCAAAGAAATATTCCATACCGACTTCATCTGCTTACCAGAATTGCTAATCTTATCATCCCAATTTTTCATAGAATCATAATCAAAAAAATGTCTAGCTAATTTATTTTTCCTAGCACAAATTAAAGTCTCATGAGAATGAGCGAAATAACGACAAGATAAATTCGGAGGAGCATTCGGCTTAAACCAAACAATTTCATTTATTATATCAAAACCCAAAAGCTTCATTGCATACCCAACCTGATAAATACTATGATGAGTCCCAGAAACCCAGATAATTCCATCATCCTTCAAAACCCTTCGACACTCAAACAACCATCTATACGTAAATTTAAAATCCTCATCAAATCCCTTCGACTTATCCCAATCTCCCTTATTCACCGAAACCATTTTTCCAGCACTGCAAGAAACTCCACCGTTTGAAAGATTATAGGGCGGGTCTGCAAAGATTAAATTAAATGATTCTTCTTTAAACGTCGGAAGAAT
>JAHIEP010000150.1 GCA_018901375.1 Nanobdellota archaeon | reverse complement strand
GGGAATCCTGTGATGGTTGTGCAGATGGGAAGGAAGCAGATGACGAATATTTTTTTGAGTAAGGAGGAGATCGACGCTGTTTTGGAAAAGATTTCTGGGGAGGTTCATATTCCTTTGTTGGATGGAGTTTTCCGGGCGGCTGTTGATGGGTTTTCTATTAGTGCGATAATTTCTGGGATGATTGGGAGTCGATTTGTTATTAAAAAAGCTGGGGCTTTTTAATAACAAATCGAGAGAGGCTCACTGCGTGGAAAAGCTCAACTGATGTTGGAAAGGCTCACTGCGTGGAAAAGCTCAGCTGATGTTGGAAAGGCTCACTGCGTGGAAAAGCTCAGCTTCGCTGGGGGCTTGGCGGGTTGTCGGTGGATTTAAATATATGATTTTTGATTTTTATTTATGGGAAATGTTATTTCGAAAGAGAAACTTGAGAAGTATTTTAGTTTGACTGAGCGGGGGTTGGTTGAGGTTAGGGAGAATGTTTTTAAGGGGAAAGATAGCGAGGCTGAGGAGATTATTGAGATGGTTTCAAATTATGTTTCGGATGCGCATCACTTTGAGGAGAATGGTGATGTTGTGAATGCGTTTGCGGCTTTGAATTATGCACATGGGTGGTTGGATTGTGGGGTTCGGTTGGAGGTGTTTGATGTTTCGGATAGGGATTTGTTTACGGTAAGATAAATTTTTGATTTATTTTACAGGTAATAGGAATTAGATAATGGGATGATTTGGTGGGTGGTGTAAATTGGCTGCAGATTGAAAAGTTACACGGACGACACGGACAGGCACGGATTAACACAGACTCTAATTTGTGAATTATTAAGATTTGTTGAGGTTTTCTTTTATGAGGGTAAATATTCCTTTGAAGAAACTTGTCCAGTTTGGTTCTTTGGGTGATTCGTATGGGACACTGATTAGTTCTTCTAGGTTTAATGGACCTGTTACTGTTAGGTTGCATTGATATTTGTCGGTGAATTCTGTTTCGATATGGTAGCCTGCGGCTTCGTATCTTACTGTGTTTGGCGGAAGCAGTTTAGCGATATAGCTTCTTCCGTATGTTTTTTCGTCTCGTAAAAAGATGTGGAAGTCTTTGGCGAGATGTTCTAGTGTAGTATCTTTTTCCATGTTTGTTTGAAGTCTTTGCTGTTAATAGATTTTTCTGTTTTGGGAAAGTATATAAGTTGTGAATGATTTGGTTTGATATGAAAGATGTTTGGGTGATTAGTTTGGGTGGTTCGAGAATTGTGCCGGATTCTGTTGATGATAAGTTTTTGTTGAGATTTAAGAAAATGATTGAGTCGCATCCGTCGGTGAAGTTTGTTGTTGTTTGTGGTGGGGGGTCTACTGCTCGACGGTATATTTTGGCTTTGAGGAAGTTGGGGAAGGGGGCGAGGGAGCAGTCTGAGGCGGGGATTGGAGTTACTCGATTTCATTCGAATTTTATGATGAGGTTTTTTGGGACGAGGGCAAATGAGGAGTTGCCTTTGACGAAGAGGAAGGTTCGGAATTTGTTGAGGGGGAATCAGGTTGTTTTTTGTGGGGCGTTGCGATGGGGGAAGGGGACGACTAGCGACGGGACGGCGGCAGGGTTGGCTGGGTATTTGAAGTGTCCGTTTATTAATTTGACAAATGTTAAGGGGCTTTATGACAAAGAGCCGTCACTGAAGGGGGCGAAGTTTATTCCTGAGATTAGTTGGGAGGAGTTTGATATGGTTGCGTCTAAGGTGAAGTTCAAGGCGGGGCAGCATTTTGTTTTGGATCAGGCGGCATCGAAGAAGATTAGGAAGGGGAAGATTGTGACTTATATTGTGGGGTCGGTTACTGATATTGATAAGATTTTGAAGGGGAAGAGGTTTGTGGGGACTAGGATTTTTGGGTAGTTCGCCTTCGGCTTTTAGTTCGGGCATTGCCCTTTTAGTATTTAGTGCGCTTCGCTTTTAGTAAAGTTTTTTTGTTTGGATTTAACGTCGGAATTTAACGAAGTCGCCGAAGGCGATTTGGGAAAAATGCGAGCCGAGTATTTTTCCGTTAAATTCCTGTTATGTCTCCCGACGACTGAAAGAAGGAGAGCGCAGCGTGGCAAAATCCCTAAAGGATTTTGAGTTCAGAATTCGGGCGTTATTAATATTAACTTCAAAGTAGTAAAAGAACCGAAAGATTTATATATAGATTATTGATTGCTAATTGTATGAGTTTTGCACTTGATGAAAGAATAAGTAAGAATTGGAGAGATGTTTTAAGTCATCCTACTGAAAGACACAGACCTACGAATGAAAGTCAAGGTTTTAGTGCCGAAGAAATTGGATATATTTCCGCACTTAATATAGGAAAAAGAGTTTTCCTCGAAAGAGTTGGAGATGAATTACACAGACAGTATCTAGGTATAAAAACCAAAGTAACCCAATATGGGGATGGTGAAGGTCTTCTTGGGTATAGATTAGCAATACCTTTCTCAATTGTGCCACCAAGAAGAAGTATTGGATTAGTTTGTA
Organism: Nanobdellota archaeon; assembly: GCA_018901375.1. Lineage (GTDB taxonomy): Archaea > Nanobdellota > Nanobdellia > Pacearchaeales > GW2011-AR1 > JAGVXH01. The sequence goes on along the minus strand of JAHIEP010000150.1, from coordinate 1,529 downwards.
TTGGAGATTATGATCATGATTTGGAAATACATGCAAACAACCCTAGAATTATCGAAATAATTAGACAATTATCGCCTGCTTTTGAAGATGAGGTTATGGATATCGAAACCCAATCAAGTGGATTAGAACCTCTAAAAGTATATGTAAAATCAAACGACCGCTGGGCGCTTGCACCAATAGAAAAAGTTGAGACGTATTTTCAAAGATACAATCCATAGTAAGTTACAATAAATCTTTCGGTTTCTATGATTTACTTTTAGCCTGAATCTCAAATTGCAATTAACATCTATTAGATAGACAAAGTCATCTAATTATTGTTATAATTCTAGAATTTCAACGAGGATTTAAATAAATGTTAATATATTGTCGTCAATGGATTATCAGCATGTTCGAGATGAATATTGTGATAGGGTTATTAATAGGTGTAAATTGCACGGATTTAGTTCTCAGACAATCAGGTCGTATAATTTTCATATTTCTGATTTTTTGGATTATTGTCATAAATGTAGTCTTAATCTATCAAATGAAAGTGTTAGGTCTTATCTTCTGTCGTGCAAGAATTTATCGGTTGCTTCTATGAGATTGAAATATGCGGCTATTGCTTTCTTTTTTCGTGAGATTTTGAATAAACCGTTTGACTTTGAGCAGATTCCGATTATGAAAAAAGAGCAGACTTTACCCAAGGTTCTTAGTGCTGAGAAAATAAAAGAAATGATTGGGTCTTGTGATAACATAAAGCACCGGTTGATTGTGAAGTTGTTTTATTCTTCTGGTATTCGGCTCTCTGAGCTATTAAACTTAAAGAGACAGGATATTGATTTTGATAGAGGATTGATTTTGGTTCGGCTTGGCAAGGGAAAGAAGGATAGGGTTAGTATTTTGTCCAATAGTTTGAAAGATGATTTGTTGAAATATTATGGCTCTATGAGATTTAAGACGGATTATGTTTTCGAAGGAAGAGGTGGCGGGAAATATAGCAAGAAGTCTGTTCAGAAGGTGATAGAGAGGATTGGGAAAAAAATTGGAGTTAAGATTCATCCGCATATGCTTCGGCATAGTTTTGCTACGCATCTTTTAGAGCAGGGGACTGATATTCGATATATTCAGAAATTGCTTGGGCATAGTGATGTTTCTACGACAGAAATTTATACGCATGTTTCGAATCAAAAACTGGAGAATATAAAAAGTCCTTTGGATAGTTTGTAATATGAAAGATATAAATTTATTTAGAACAGAAGATTCGATTTACTTAAAGAAGGTTAAGTTTAAGTCGGAAGTTTTGAAGGAAGATTCTTGTGACGGGTATTTGATCTGTAAGAACCCAAGGTTTCTTACCAACTTCCTTTTATATGAGAAAGAGGCACGACGAATAATTGAACGAATACATTCAATTATTCGAGGCAATAGGGAACAGGTAATAGGTAATAGGACTAAGATCATTGCTATTGTTGGTGGGGATGATGTGTTTAATCGTCGGGTTATTGAGACTTTGAAGGTTGATTATTTGGTTTCGGTGGAATGTAAGACTG
>JAHIEP010000017.1 GCA_018901375.1 Nanobdellota archaeon | reverse complement strand
TCTTATTTTTACGACAGATGCTTCTAAGATAAGTTATAAAGCTGGGCAATTAACTCGGGATAAAATAAAGGAAGTTGAAGGGAAACTTTGTGAAATGTTTACTCGGTGATATTCTTGAGTGTAATAATGTTTAAATAAGAAGCTGGGTGTTTATTTGTATGATAGACATTATTTCGAAACGAAAGGTGATTATATTGTGCAATGACGGAGTCCTTGCGAGAAAAAAATCTGGAGATTTTTGTCTATGATATTAAAATTGGATGATCCGAAGTTGATGAGTGACGCTGTGGCTGTGGTTTCTGAGATAGTTACCGAGGTTAGGATTAAGTTGTTGGCGGAGGGAATGAGTATTGTTGCTGTGGACCCGGCGAATGTGGCGATGGTTATTTTTAAGTTGCCGAAGGAGTCGTTTGTTGAGTACGTCGCTGGGAATAGTGTTTGGGGGGTTAATCTTGCGGATTTGAAAAAGATTTTGAAGAGGGCGGGGGCTGTGGCTAGTGTTGTGATTGAGGAGGAAGAGGGGAAGTTGAAGATTTCGATTTTTGATAAAGTTAAGCGGACGTTTAGGTTGTCGTTGATTGAGGTTTCGGGTGATGATAAAGATATTCCTGCTTTGAATTTTGGGGCGAGGGTTGAGATGGATTCGGAGGGGTTTTCGAAGGCGATTGAGGATGCGAATGTTGTTGCGGATTCTTGTTCTTTTGTTTTGAGAGATAAGGTTTTTAGCGTCGAGGGTTCTGGGAATTTGAATTCGGCTAAGGCGGAATTTTCTGGGGAGCATTTGGAAATGTTTGGGGGCGGGAAGTCGAAGTATAGTTTGGAGTATTTGATGAAATTTATTAAGGCGTCGAAGATTTCTGGGAATGTGGTTGTGAATTTTTCTGATGATTATCCTTTGAAGTTGGATTTTCCTGGGGAGAGGATGGGGATTGGGTTTGTGCTGGCGCCGAGGGTTGAAAATGACTGAGTCATTTTCCGGGGTTTCGGGGTTTCGGTATTTCGGGGTTTCGGGATGAGTTGGCTGATTAATGTAACTTGTTGGAATGGTGGGCTGTTGTGTATGGGATAAAGGAACACGGATTGGTGACAGGATGGACACGGATACCCTCACAAATTTAAAATTATTGGTTGGGGCAGACCCTGACACGGATACCTTCGTTGATTTGTTTTTGAATTTGGTTGGGGTGGCGAGAAAATAGATTATAGGGGGGATTGGCACGCGGATACCCTCGCTGGATTTGAAAAATTGGCTGGGCAGACCATGAATGCGGGATTAATTCAAGAGGGACGCGGGATTTTGTTTTGGGATTTGGAAGAAGGAGTTTGTAGATAAAGAAAAGAATACTACTCAGTCCATTAGGTACTTCTGGTGAAGTGGGTGTACCCTTGGGTTCGGGCAGGATTTTTTTATTGGTATAATGATTGTGTAACTTATATACTGGCATAAAGGAACGCAGATTTTGTAGATTACGCAGATTCATGCAGATTTTTTGATTGAAAAGTAGGGATGTAATTTGTATGTTAATTAAAAGAACACGGACGAGGCACGGAGGACACGGATTACACGGTACCTTCGCTGATTTGTTTTTATAATTGGTTGGGGCACTCTGATTTTTTTTGGCGTAAAGTTTATAAAGATTATATTTGTTTGGTCTTGATGAGGAAGTTGGTTTTTGTTTTCTAATCCGGGAGCTCTTATTAGTGGTCTTGGTAGTTCTATTCCTATTCCTCCGGCTTTGCCTAGTTAATGAAAGAGATAAAGAGTTTTTAGAGATTGTTGTAAAAATTTTCGCTTAATAGTTCTTCAGGGATTTTGAAGTCTTCGTTTGAAAAAATTATTTCTTCTGCTTGGAAAATGGCATTTTTGCATAAGATTGTTATTTCTTCGTATCTCTTTTTTACTGATTCTATTTCTATTGAGGAGCTATATCTGGCTTCTTCTCGTTTGTCCACTTCTGATTCGTCGCCTTTCTTGGAGTAGACGGTGATTCTATCTATGTAATTGTTTTCGTAATCTATTAGATTTTTTTCTTTTATGTATCTTAGGAATAAGGCTGTGTATCTTTGACTTCTACTTTCGACTCCGAATTTTGAAAGTATTGCGAGGGCACAATAGTAGAGAGTATAGAACCATTCTTCTGGAATTTTGTAATCGAATTCTTTTTCTTTGTAGAATTCACAGAGTTCTAATTCTCTTTTGGCTTTTTTTATGTAGTTTTTTGCTTCTTCGTTATTAGGGGTTCCTATAATTAGCCCGTTGTGCTTTATTCCTTTTGCTTCATCTCTTTTGGCGTTTCTTATGCAATCTCTTAATTTTTTTGCTATTTCTTCTTGGGTCATCTTATTATTTTTTCTATAAATCTAACATAGTCATCCTGTCCGAATAGGACTACTCCTTTTTTTAGTGCGTCTAAGTATGCTTTGTTTTTATTGTTTAATTCTTTGGAGAATTCGTTTTTTGTTAAGTCTATTAGGTGAATTTTTTTTGCTTGTGTTTTTTGTATTTCTAAAACTTTTTTATCTATTGATTGGAAGTTATTTTTAGGTAGAATAGTTAGGATGTCTATGTCTTTGGCTTCTTTTGGTGAATGGAGGATGCTGCCGTATAGTATTGTGAAGTTTGAAAGTTTTTCTAGTTCAGCTAGGCTGGTTGTCCATCTTTCGTGTTTGATTGATTCTTTTGTTAGTAGTAGGGAAAGTGTTTTAGGTGTTAGAGGGTTGCTCCATTGAATTTTTATAGTTATGGTACTTTTGTGTGTGTTGCTTATTGATTCTAAAACTATAAGGTTATTCTCTTTTAATTTGTTGAGGCTTTTCCATAGGCCTTGTCTCGTTATGTTGAGGGATTTAGATAGGGATGTTGCTGTGTGAGTTACGAATGGTTCTTTGAGTAGAATCATTAGGATGCTATCTGTTGTTTTGTTTTTGGTCTCCATTTTGTTGATAGTTATCAACTGTATGGTTGATAGTATTTAAAAATGTTTTTGTAAGAAACCACCCAGTAGGTGATCTGGTGATCTAAGGTTTCTTACCAACTTCCTTTTTGAAAAAAATAAGGGAATATTTATATAGGTGTATTCGTTGTGTATTTCATAAGTATATTAGTCGGTATATTATTATGAATGCTCATAGTGAAAAGATAATTGGTTTGATAAAGAAAGAGAAGGTTGTTACTAGTAGCGAGGTGGCGTCGGTGTTGGGGGTTTCTTGGAATACGGCGGAGAAGTATTTGTTGGAGTTGATTATTGATGGGAAAGTTGTTAGGATAAAAAAGTTGGGGGTGAATTTATGGATGCTGACTTAGAAGGTAGGGGGTTGATGGTAGAAGGTAGACGAGCTCAGGTTACGATTTTTATTATTTTGGGGATTGTGATTGTTGTGGGGATTATTGCGGCGTTTTATTTTATTGGTGGGGTTGATTTGGAGAGTCCGGGGAGTTTGAATCCTAAGGGTGTTGTGGATAAGTGTGTTCAGGATGTTGTCGGTGAATCTGTGGATAAGATGTTATTTAATGGTGGGGAGATTGTGCCGACGCAGACGATTGCTTATCAGGGGGATGATTGGAATTATTTATGTTATCAGGCGGATTATTATCAGGGCTGTTATAATATTCATCCTATGTTGGAGTTGCAGATAGAGAAGGAGATAGTTAGGGATAGTGCTGAGGGAGTTGAGGATTGTTTTGATTTTATGAGGAGAGATTTTGAGGAGAGAGGTTATGATGTTGAGGTTGGGGCTAGTGATTATTCTGTTGATTTGTTGCCTGGTTTTGTTGAGATTAATTTAGATAAGAAGGTTAGGGTTTCGAAAGATGGGACGTCGCAGGAGTTTGATGACTTTGGAACGAGTAAGGCTTCGGCGATTTATGACTTGGTTGGAATAGCGAGGGAGGTTGTTAATTCGGAGGCGCAGTTTTGTCATTTTGAGTATAATGGTTATATGTTGTTGTATCCGAAGTATGATATTAGGAGAGTTGATTATATGGATAGTAAAATATATAGGTTGATTGACCGACGGAGTTTGGAGGAATTTAAATTTGCGGTGCGGAGTTGTGCTTTGGCGCCGGGGGTATGAAAATGAAAAAATACATAAATAAAAAAAAGAAAAGAGGTTCTATCAAAAGGGCAGAACCCCGCACGTCACTGATACTAATATGCAATAATGTTAAATTCAGTAAGTATATAAATTTATCTATTTATAATAACGATAGTCATGCCGGGATGGCAGAATGGTTAACGCACGTCACTGATACTGATGATCCTTCGGGATTTGTGGGTTCAATTCCCACTCCCGGCGTGACTTTATTTTTATTAAATTTTAGGGGAAGAAAATATGAAAAGTAAAAAGATGGTTGCGGGGATGGAGGTGGTTTTGATGGTGGTAGCTGTGTTTGCGTTTTCTTATTTGATTGGAGAATTAGATGTTAGGGGTGAGGTGTTAGGGGTTAGAGATAGAAATGGATTGGGGGAGATTATTTTGAGAAGGATTTTGGAGAGGTTAACTAGGCCGATGATTCCGATTGTTTCGGCTGCTGGGGATTATGGCGGGTGTTGTTCTGTGGCGGTTAGTGGGGAGAGGTGCGCGACAACTTCTGAGCAGAATTGTGATGGGCAGTTTGCCGACGGTGCGCTTTGTGATGCTACTTCGTTTTGCCAGAAAGGATGTTGCTATGATAGCGAGGCTGGGGTTTATGATAAGAATGTTTTGAAGTCGGATTGTTCGGTTGATTGGGCTAAGGATATGAATTGTAATATGCCTGGGGCGAAATATGGGTGTTGTGTTTTGGGGAGTGCTACGGCTTATGAGACTCAGGGACAATGTAAAGTTGATAGTGCGATGTTCGGTGTTGGTGGGGTTGATTGGCGAGGGGAGTTGAATGAGTTGCAATGTGCTTTGCTTGCGAACAGCGAGGAGGAAGGGGCTTGTGTTCTTAGTGGAGGAAGTTGTAAGTTTTTGAGTTTGGCTGGATGCTTGGGATTGAGGGGAGATTTTAATGGTGGGATTTTGTGTACGGCTTCTTTGCTTAATACTAATTGTGTTAAGACTGAACAGACTAGTTGTGTAGATGGGAAGGATGGGGTTTATTTTGTTGATAGTTGTGGGAATGTTGCGAATATTTATGATTCGTCGAGGGTGAATGATGACGCTTATTGGGAAGAAGTTATTTCTGCTGAAGATGTTTGCGGGGATGGTTCTAAAACTGGGAATGCTAAAAGTAAGAGTTGCGGGAATTGTAATCGTTTCGCTGGGGGGATTTGCGGTTCGGCTTCGGTTGATAATTTTAAGCCTGATAGTGGGGAATTTTATTGTAAAGATACTTCGTGTATGTTTAAGGGAGAGAGTTATGAAAATGGGGAATCGTGGTGTGTTTACGACGGGGCGATTGGGAACGGGGACGATGTTGTTGGGTCGAGGCATTGGAAATATGTTTGTTCGCAGGGGGTTGTACAGATTGAGCCGTGTGCTGATTATAGAAACCAAATTTGTATTGAGTCCTCAATACAGATAGATGGGAGTGGGGAGGGGGTAGGAGGGAGTGGGTTTCGGAATGCGGCTTGTGTTGCTAATGGGGGTCGAATGTGTGCGGATTATAATGGGAAGGAAGGTGGGATGGAGGAGTGTGCGGATGCTTTGAATTGTATGGTGCAGAGAGTTGATGTTGCTGATAAATTTAAGTTTGATGTTTGTGTTGCTAAGTATCCGGCTGGGTTTGATTTGAGGAGTGATAGATATCAGGAGACAGCGAAGAAGACTTGCGGGATGGCTAGTCAGAAATGTACGGTGCAGTATATTCCGAAGACTTGGGGAGGATGTAAGGATGGGCCGAATCAGGGATGTTTGAGTGCGGAGTTTGGGGAACAGATGAATGATTTGTGTAGGAGTCTTGGGGATTGTGGGGGGAGTGTGAATGTTAATGGGGATTTTGTTGCGAATTATAAGATTAAGAATAGTCCTGATTTGAGTGCTTCGGAGGTTGCTCGATTGACTAAGATGGCTTTGCCAGTGAGGGGGCAGGTTGCGGAGGTTGAGGATTATACGGAATGGTTGGAAGCGGCGGGGGTTGTCAGCGTCGATGGTGGGGAAGGGAGTGAAGCATTTGATACTCAAGGAACTGCTGGTATTCTTTTTGCGGCTGTTGCTGTTGACATTTATGGAGGTATGCTTATTACTTCTATTTCGACCGGAACAATATCTAGTGTTCCTTTTTTACCAGCATATGGGGGAGCGATGATTGGTGCTGCGATTGGAATGGTTCTTGGCGGTATGTTGGCGAGAGAGATGGGACTTAGTAGAGGGGGGACTACTTTAATGACTATTGGTGGGGCGATGATAGGGGGAGCTATTGGATATAATCTTTTAGCAAATAGTGCTTTTTTTGCTGGGATGGGTCCCATCGGTTGGGCTATAATTATCATAGGTGCTATCCTCGCTATTCTTGGTTCTTTTTTTGGAGGGAGTGATTGTGACCCGATTATTGTTGAGTTTGAATGTAAGCCTTGGCAGCCTCCGAAGGGTGGGGATGAATGTTCTGCTTGTAATGGGGATCCGTTGAAGCCGTGTTCGAGGTATCGGTGTGAGAGTTTAGGGGCGGCTTGTCAGTTGGTGAATGTTGGGAGCGAGGAGGAGATGTGTGAGTCGGGTGTGGATGATGGGAAGGCTCCTGTGCTTAATCCTAATTATGGAGTTGTTTCGG